>JAICTR010000136.1 GCA_025936275.1 Burkholderiales bacterium | reverse complement strand
ATGCGGCGCCTATAATTGACGCATGAGTAGCCAGTTCGACGATCTCGCCAAGCGCATCCGTGCTCTCCCAGCGGGGGAGAAGGCTGCGCTTGTCCGCGAGCTCATTGATGACCTAGACCCAGGACAAGATCCGGACGTCGAGAAACTTTGGCTCGAGGAAGCTGAGCGCCGTTACGCGCAGTACCTCCGTGGCGAAGTCGATGCGATTCCCGGTGATGAGGTGATGGCCGAAGCGCGCAAGCGTCTGAAGTGACCAGTCACCGCTATCTTCCCTCGGCGAGAACTGAACGAGGCCGCGTCTGGCCGCGGCGCAAGCGGCGTGGCCCGGCGCTGAATGCAGCCGTCAGGCGGCAACAAAGACGCGGCGTAAAATTGGCGGCATGCCCGAAATTAGCCGCTTCCTCGGAATTGTGATCGCGATGTACTACCGAGAACATGCCCGGCGCACTTCCACGAGATCTATGGTGATTTCGAAGTCACCGTCGAAATTTAGACGGGCCGCGTGAACGGTACTCTGCCTGAAAGGGCGCAGTCTCACGTGCTGGTCGCACCATCTGGCTGCGCTTTAGCGATGGCGCGGAAGGGGAGGTTGGTCTCTCCCGCGAAATCCACGGTGCGATCTTTGAGCCACTGCACGATGTCGCGTATTTCCGAAAGTTCCAGGTCAGCCGCGAGCTTGGCACCGTGGTTTGGCCGAACGGCGCTGACTTCGCCCGGGAATTTCTTCGTGCATCGGTCAAGGTTGCTGCCTAACAACGCGTTGCAGCGGACGGCGGAACATCGTAGGCCGCGTCTGGCCGCGGCACGGGCATTGTGGCCGGCCGCTCAACTCGGCCGTTAGCCCGCTTCGAGCCGATGCAGTCTCTACCGAGCATTGAGCACATCGCTGCGAATTTGCGACGCTTGGGCATCGAGGTGCCCCAATCGGCGAAGGTTGGGGCTTTCGGCGACTCACCCGAGCAGTCGCGCCAGCTCCTGGACCTCATTCGAAGCGGCCGGAAGCGCGCAGGGGCGGCTCTTCTTTGGGCGCACGAGGCGGAAGGTGAGGCCATTCCCGAAGCCGGGGAGCTTGAAGTCGTCGTAGACCATTTGAACAGGCCCAGTCTCGTTACCCGAATCACGGAGGTCGAGGTCGTGCCATTTAGCATGGTCGGTGCCGACTTTGCCGCTCGGGAAGGCGAAGGGGACGCATCTCTCGAGTATTGGCGTGCAGAGCACTGGGATTTCTTCTCTCGCGAGTGCCGACGCATAGGTCGAAAGCCGCACGAATCGATGCCGGTTGTTTGCTGCTCATTCGAGGTGCTGCACGTCGTGCCGGAAAGCGAAGCAGGCTGACAACGCGTTCCAGCGGACCGTAAGGCACAGTGGGGAATCCATGGGGCTCCTGACCTTCAGCATCAACGTGACCCTTGATGGCTGCGTCGACCACCGGGAAGGAATCGCCGACGACGAGACACACGCCTTCTTCACCCGCCTCATGGACGAGAGCGGGGCGATGCTGTGGGGCCGCGTCACCTACGAGATGATGGAGAGCTACTGGCCAGCGGTTGCCCGCGGCGACGTGGAGGCACCGCCGGCGATGCGCGAGTGGGCCGTCAAGCTCGAGGTCAAGCCGAAGTATGTGGCGTCCTCGACACGAGGCGACTTCCCGTGGACCAATAGCCACCCCATCGCCGGCGACCTGCGCACCGGCGTACAGACGCTCAAGGACGCGACCCCGGATGGCGTGCTGCTCGGTAGCGGAAAGCTCGCGGCCGAGTTGGACCGGCTGGATCTGATCGACGAATACAAGCTGCTCGTCCACCCCAGGATCGCCGGCCACGGTCCGACCCTGTACGAGAGCGGGCTGTCCAGCACGCGACGGCTCGAGCTGATTTCGGCGAAGCCGCTCCGCAACGGCGTGGTCGCCATGCACTACCGGCGCGCGCGCTGACCCGCAAATGATCCTCGAAGCGGTGCCATTACGCATCAAGCCCGGCCAGTCGCAGGCTTTCGAGGCCGCATTCCGCGAGGCGCAGTCCATCATTTCCGCGATGCCCGGCTATCGGTCGCACGAGCTCCAGCGTTGCCTCGAACGCGAAGGCGAATATCTGCTGCTGGTGCGTTGGGACAGCGTCGCGGCGCACGAGGACGGGTTTCGGCGATCGCCTCAGTACCAACAGTGGCGCGAGTTGCTGCATCATTTCTACGACCCTTTCCCGACGGTGCTTCACTATGAGCAGGTGGAAGGCGGCGGGGCTTCATGATCGCGAGGCACTGGCGCGGACTGGCCAAACCGGAATGCGCCGCCGACTACGAGGCGCATCTTCGCGACGAGACGTTCCCCGCGCTTCGCCGAATCCAGGGCTTCCTGGGCGCGGAGCTTCTCAAGCGGCAAGCGAAGGACGGCATCGAGTTCCTCGTCATCACGCGATGGGTCTCGCTCGAGGCGATCGAACGCTTTGCCGGCGCCGATCACGAGGCGGCCGTCGTTCCCGCGCAAGCGCAGGCGATGATGGTCGAGTACGATTCGCGTGCCGCGCACTACGAGGTTGCGGAATGGCCCGCGCGGTGAGGCGCCACATCAATCCAGGGGGAGGTGCTCCGATGCTCACAGGCTCCTGCCATTGCGGCGCGATCCGGATCGAAGTCGCGCGAAAGCCGCGGCGGCTCACGAGCTGCAACTGCTCCATCTGCCGCCGCCACGCGGGGCTGTGGGGCTACTACGAGCCCGCCAAGGTGAAGATCACCGCGCGCAAGGGCGCCATCGACCGTTATATCTGGGGCGACAAGTGCCTGCGGCTTTGCCGGTGCGCCACGTGCGGCTGCACCACGCATTGGGAGCTCGTGAAACATCCCCGCAACCGCATGGGGATCAATTTCCGCAACTTCGATCCGTCCGTCATCGCGACGACCCGGATTCGTAGGTTCGATGGCGCCGATACCTGGAAATTTCTGGACTGAACATCACGAAAGCCGAAATCATGTTCGACCACGTGAAATTCGGAGTGAGCGACTATGCCGCGAGCAAGGCGTTTTTCCTGCGCGCGCTCGAGCCGCTCGGCATCACGCTCGGCGGCGAGGGAACGCCCGCCTATGGCGCGGAGCTTTGCCACCCGGAGGGAAGCGTCTCGCTGTGCATCTTCCAAAGCACGGAGAAGCCGGCGCCGCTGCACATCGCCTTCGCCGCGCAAAATCGCCGACAGGTCGAGGCCTTCTACCGCGCGGCGCTCGCGGCGGGCGCGAAGGACAACGGCCGGCCCGGCCTGCGGCCGCAGTACCACGCCAACTACTATGCGGCGTTCGTGATCGGCCCCGACAGCCACAACCTCGAGGCGGTTTGCCATCAGCCGGAGGCTTAGCCGTTGAAGCAGCAAGACCAGAATCGATTCACCGGCGGCTGCCTCTGCGGCGAGGTGCGCCTCGTCGCGACGGGCCGGCCTCATCGCGTGGGCCTCTGCCACTGCCTGGACTGCCGCAAGCACCATGGCGCGCTCTTCAGCGCCTCGGCGATATTTCCACGGGAGGCGGTGGCCATCGAAGGCGAGACGCGCGATTATCGCGGCCGGAATTTCTGTCCGCGCTGCGGCTCGTCGGTCTTCGCGAGGAGCGGCGACGAGATCGAGGTGCATCTCGGCGCGCTCGATGCGCCCGATCGGCTGATGCCCACCTATGAGCTGTGGACGGTACGCCGCGAATCCTGGTTGCCGCCGTTCCCGCTCGCCAAACACTACGAGCGCGATCGCGATGGCACGAGCCGCTCGGAGGACTAATCGACCATGGCCATGACCGCCTCGGAGCTCATCTCGCAAAGAATCGTCGAGCTCGGCGATTGGCGCGGCGAGACGCTCGCGCGCATGCGAAAGCTGATCAAGGCCGCGGACCCGGACGTGGTCGAAGAATGGAAGTGGATCGATACGCCGGTCTGGTCGCACGACGGCATCCTCTGCACCGGGGAAACCTACAAGTCGGTCGTGAAGCTCACGTTCGCCCGCGGCGCTTCGCTGAAGGATCCGGCGAAGCTCTTCAACGCGAGCCTCGAGGGGAAGGTGCGGCGGGCGATCGACATCCGCGAGGGCGAGAAGATCGACGAGGCGGCCTTCAAGGCGCTGGTTCGCGAAGCGATCGCGGCGAACCAGGCCGCGCAAAACGCGAAGCGCAAGAAACGCTGAGCCGATCGTGCGAAAGGAGCTTCGATGAAAGGCGGCATCGCCTGGGCGATCCTCGTGATCGCCGGGCTCTTCGAGGTCGCTTGGGCGATCGGCCTCAAGTACACCGAGGGTTTTACACGCGTGTGGCCGAGCATCGGCACCGCCGCTGCGATGATCGCGAGCGTGTGGCTGCTGGGGATCGCGATGAAATCGCTTCCCGTCGGCACCGCCTACAGCGTGTGGGTCGGCGTCGGCGCGGTCGGCACCGTCGTGCTCGGCATCGCGCTCTTCGACGAGCCGGCGAACGCGGCGCGGCTCGCGAGCGTTGCGCTCATCGTCTGCGGCATCGTGGGCCTCAAGCTCGCATCGGCTTGATCCGCTGCGCCGATCGTGAAACGATCCAGGCCATGCCCCGTTATCGCATCGTCATCGAAGGCTCCGGCCTCGAGGTGCCCGGCGCTTTCGCCGGCGCTCCGTCCGAGACCATTCGCGGATTCTTCGTCGCGCGCGTGGTGAACGCGCCGACCCGCGCCGAGGCGGAGAAGCGCGCGCTTTCCGCCATCGCGACCGAATGGTCGAGCGGCCTCTACGCGGACCTCAAGGTGCGGCCGCACCTGCGGGTCTCCGAATCGAGGGCCGCGACGCTCTTCGAGTGGCTGCGCCCCAAGCGCACCGGCTACGCTTTCCATCCCGGCCATTCGTAGATTTCCGGACGCCGCATGCCGACGATCTTCTCCCACGTCGCGGTGCCGCTCGCGCTCGGCGTGGGCCTCGGTGCGAAGGCGATCCCGCGGCCGCTCCTCGTCGCCGGCCTCGCCGCTTCGGTGATCCCGGACCTCGACGGCATCGG
This sequence comes from Burkholderiales bacterium, assembly GCA_025936275.1. GTDB lineage: Bacteria > Pseudomonadota > Gammaproteobacteria > Burkholderiales > Usitatibacteraceae > Usitatibacter. The sequence goes on along the minus strand of JAICTR010000136.1, from coordinate 2,425 downwards.
CTACCAGCTCGGCGTCGCCTACGGCTCGACCTTCGGCCACCGCGGCGCGACTCACTCGATCGCTTTCGCGCTCGCGATGGGAGCCGCCGCCGCGCTCATGGCATCGAGGTGGCGCTGGAAATGCCGCCCGATGCTCGCTTTCCTGTATGTCGCGGCATGCGGCGCTTCCCACGGCCTTCTGGATACGTTCACCAACGGCGGCCGCGGCGTGGCGCTTTGGTGGCCGTTCACCGACGAACGGTTCTTCGCCCCATGGCGGCCGATCGCGGTCTCGCCGCTCACGCTGCAACGACTCCTGACCGAACGCGGGGCGCACGTCCTCGCCTCGGAGCTCGTGTGGGTGTGGTTCCCGGCCGCCATTTTCGCGGGCTTGCTGCTCGCGACGCGATCGCGCGATCGGAGCCGGCGGTGACTCCCCGCGGCCTTGCGCTGCTGCGCTCTCGCCGCACCGCGCTCCTCTTCGTGTTCCTCGCCGCGGAAGTGTTCGTGCTGCTCTCGCTCCTTGCGCAGCAGGCCTGGCCGCGTGCCGTGCCGGCGGCATTGGGCTGGACGATTTTCCTCGGCACCTATCCCTGGTCGCTCGCGTGGCTCGCCGTGGGGAGCGAGGACCCCGGCATCACCATGGCGGTGCTCGCCGCGTGCTTCGGGCTCAACGTCACGCTGCTCGCCGCGCTTGGATGGCTCCTGGTGCGCGGGCGCCGGGTAGAATGAAGCCATGGACGAATCGACGACGACCGAACCGCCGGTGCTCCTCGACGGCGCGCGGGTCCTCGAGTACGCGTGGCTTCCTCGCGAAGAGGGCGACTCGGAGCGCATGCGCGGGCTCGTCGCCGGCGTGCCGCTCGCCGCGGGCGTCGTATCCACGCTCGTGATCGCCGAGAACCTGGTGGAGCAGGGCGTCTTCCTCATCCATTGCGACGACGAGTGGGGCACGGTGATCGGCGAGTCGTACGCGGACGTGGAATCGGCGCGCATCGCCGCCGCCGAGGCGTACCGCGGCGACACCGTCGCATGGGTGCGCTTCCGCGACCTCACGGAGCAGGAGGTGCGCGAGGTCGAGACCACGCGCACGTTCCTGCGCGAGATCGCGGCGGAGTTCCCGCCCGGCTGACGACATTCCCGTGCGGGCGCCGTGAGCCACGGGAGGAAGATCGCGGCCGCCAACGCGGTGATGGCGATCGGCGTGCTGCCGATGCTCGGCTGGCTCGCGCTGCTGGTGCGCTCGGTGTTCCGGCTTCGTTCCGGCGAGTTCGACCTCTCGGACCTGATGTTCGTCGGCGTCGCGGGCATGGGTGCCTATCTCTTCACGCTGGTGGTCGCGGGCATCGGCGCGATCTGGGCCGCGGGCCTGGTGCGCGGCGCCGAGGCGCGTGCGCGGCGCGTGGCGCGCGTGCTGGTGAGCGTGACCGCCGCGGTGCTGCTGCTCCCGTGGGGCGGGGTGCTGGCGCTCATCGGCTCCCGCTTCTTCGAATGACCTCCCGCAAGGAACCCACCGTGACCTCTTCGACGAACGTCCCGCCCATCAGCCGTTATCCGGTTCCCGAGCTCGCCGAGCTTCCCGAAGACATCCGCACGCGCATCCTCGCCGTGCAGGAGAAGGCGGGCTTCGTGCCGAACGTGTTCCTCGCGCTCGCGCACCGGCCCGACGAGTTCCGCGCCTTCTTAATATGATGATATGAATGTTAAGATGCCCATGTTGACCACCTGGTGTGAACGGGAGGCGGCATGGCGGTGGCGTACTCGTACGTCCGTTTCTCCACCGAACGGCAGCAGCTAGGCGACAGCGTCCGGAGGCAGGTCGAAAAGGCCGAGGCCTGGGCCAAGGCACGCGGTCTGACCGTCGATACGACCTCGTATCGGGACTTGGGCAAGAGCGCCTTCACGGGCAAGCACCTGTCGGATGGCGGTTATCTGAAGGCGTTCATCGACGCCGTCGAGAACGGCAAGATTCCCAAGGGGGCATACCTGCTCGTCGAGTCCCTTGACCGATTGAGCCGGCAGGAGGTTGACGACGCGCTGGAACTGTTCCTCCGGCTCAACCGGCTCGGGATCACCATCGTCGATACGACGAGCGGCCAGGAGTTCTCACGAGACCAACCTCGCTTCGAACGACAAATGGCTCTCAATGCGATGTTGAACTACGCATGGCGTGCCAACGAGGAATCCGTGATGAAGTCGGATCGCTTGGCCCGTGCGTGGGCAAGCAAGCGGGCCGAAGCAGCCAAGAGCGGGAAGATCATCACGAAGCTTGGCCCGATCTGGTTGAACTTGAACGCGGAGGGCACGAAATGGATCGTCGACAAGCGCAAGGCGGCGCTTGTCAAGGAACTGTACGAGTTGGCCGCGGCGGGATACGGGTCCCCAACGATCGCGAGGACCTTCAACAAGAACAAGAAGCCGACGTTGACGGGTCGGCCTCACTGGT
>JAICTR010000417.1 GCA_025936275.1 Burkholderiales bacterium | reverse complement strand
GCTCGCCGGCGAGCTGCGAGGTGATCGGCGGCGCGCCGCGGCGCTCACGCTCACGCACAAGGTCGGCATCGCGGGAACCGTGCGCGGCCTCGTCGGCAAGGCGTGGAAGGGAAGCTGCGAGCGGGTCGACGGCGCCGCGTGCGACGCGTCGGCCCTGGGCGCGCGCCAGGCGTCGATCGGCTACAGCTACACGTTCTCCGCACGCACCGACGGTTACCTCTTCTACACGCGCGTCGCGAACGATGCGCGCGCGACCTACCAGTTCGCCAACGGCGCGGGGCTCGGTGCCGCGCCCGGCTCGACCAGCACCGGCATCGCGCTGGGGCTGAGGCACACGTTCTGAATCTCGCGAATCGTCGTTCCGGTGCGGCCTTGGGCCGCCCTCCTCGCGGAGGGCGGCCCTATTCTGGCCGCGCCGCTCAGGCGTCGTGGCGAATGCGCACCGTGTCGACCACGCGGCCCGCGTCGTCGAGCACCACCGAGAGCTCGGCGGCGTAGCCCCAACTGTCGCGATAGTCGTAGTCCCACGCGGTGGTGCGCGAGCGTTCGAAGCGCATGCGCCGATCGGGCTCGCCGAGGCGCTCGAGGACTTCGCTCGCCGGCATGCCGGCACGGATCGCGGCGAACCACGACTCGCCTTCGCGCGCGGCGCTCCAATGGGAGACATCGATGCGCTCTCCGGCGACGACGCCGGCATCGGCCGCCGCGTGCATGGGTGCGATCGCGGCGAGGAGCGAGAACGCCGCGATGGCGGCGCTGTGACGAGGATGCTTCATGAGGCGGATCTCCTTGGGATGGGGTGCGCGGGAATGTCGCCCGCGTCGAGGAGACCCGGCGGCCGCCGCGGTTATTCCGCTATCGCAGCGCGTGCGCGAACTGCAGCAGGTCGCTCCCGTCGATGTCGGAGATCGCCCAGTACTCGAGCCCCTCGCGGCGCCAGTGCACGAGCGCATAGCCGCGGCGCGACTGGAGCCGCGGCGCCGCATCGCGCGCGCCTCGCTCCGCCGGCCACTCGAAGAGGCTCACCACGTGCAGGCGATGGCGATAGGTGATCGCCGCCACGGGCCGGCCGTCGAGATAGTCGAGGCGCCCGCCGAGCAGCGCATAGCCCGCGGGCGCGAGGTCGAGCACGACGGGCGCGAAGTCGAGCTTGCCCTCGAACCACGGCTTCACGGTGTGGCGATCGGTCGAGATCACGTCGTTCAGGTGCCCCTCGCCCATCAGCGAGCGAACGTGCGCGGTCTCCACCTCGCGCGCGAGCAGGATCGCCTCGTCGGCGTTGCGCGCCTGCATGAACGCGACGTTCCAGGAGAGCGCGGCCACCGTCGCGAAGGCGGCGGCGATGCCGCCCCAGCGCCAGGCGGTGGCGCGGGTTTCCTCGCGCGCCTTCGCGGCGAGCGAGGTGCGGATGCGCGCGCGCAGGGCGTCCGGCGCGCGGTGGTAGGTGGCGTCGCGAGCGATCAGGGGCTCGCCGCCCGGTTCGTTTCTCGCCATGTCAGGATGCCCTCCTCATGCGGCTCTCGATCGCGCGCTTCAGCATCTCGCGGCCGCGGGCGAGCCGCGACATCACGGTGCCGATCGGGATGCCCGCCACCGCGGCGATCTCCTTGTAGCTCAGGTCCTCGATCTCGCGCATCACGATCACCTCGCGGAAGCCCACCGGCAGCTCCTCGAGCGCCTGGTTCACGAGCTTGCGGTTCGCGCTCTGCAGCAGGATCACCTCCGGGTTGCCGTCCGAGGGCGACGCGAACGGGTTGAGCGACTGCGTATCGGCGACGTTGGGCGCGGCGTCGTCGAGCGCCACCAGCTCGCCGGGCCGGTTCTTCTCCAGCCACGTGTAGCAGGTATTGCGAACGATCGCGAGCAGCCATGGGCGCGCCTCGCCCTTCATGCCGTCGAAATAGCGCATCGCGCGCAGGTACGCCTCCTGCACGACGTCTTCCGCGTCGTGGTCGTTGCGCGTGAGCCATCGCGCGAGGTTGTACGCGGCGTCGAGGTGCGGCAGGACCTGCGCTTCGAACCGGGCGAGCCGGGCCATCGGATGGGACCTCCTCCCGTCACTACCCGTGCGGGCGCCATTTTATTCCCGAGAGCGTCCGGGAATATCGCGAGGCGCGCGCCGGTCGTGCATCGGGAAGCGGGACGCAAACGCCGCCCCGTGCCCAAGGAGCCCTTGCCATGACCATCGATCGCCGCCAGTTCCTGCAGCTCGCCGCCCTCGGGGGCGGTGCCGTCTTCGCCTCCACCCTTCCCGGTTGCGGGACCGCCCTCGCCGCCGCAAGCGAGGCGCAGGATTTCTACTTCGTGCAGCTCTCCGATACCCACTGGGGATTCGAGGGACCCAAGGTGAACCCGGATGCGCGCGGAACGCTCCCCAAGGCGATCGCCGCGGTGAACGCGCTCGCCGACAAGCCGGAGTTCGTGATGTTCACCGGCGACCTCACGCACACCACCGAGAACCCGGTCGAGCGGCGCAAGCGCCTCGCGGAATTCAAGGACATCGTCTCGAGGCTGGACGTGCGCGAGGTGCGCTTCATGCCCGGCGAGCACGACGCGGCGCTCGACCACGGCAAGGCATTCTCCGAGTTCTTCGGCCCCACGCACTACGCGTTCCACCACAAGGGCGTGCACTTCATCGTGCTCGACAACGTGTCGGATCCGGCGGCGCGCATCGGCGACGAGCAGCTCGCGTGGCTCGCGGCCGATCTCGCGCGGCAGCCG
>JAICTR010000517.1 GCA_025936275.1 Burkholderiales bacterium | reverse complement strand
TTGCGTGCGCGTGGTCGGTCTGCAGCGTTCTCGTAGGGGTCTGGTGAATGGTCACGGTGGTCGTTCGTCAGGAATTTGGTGACACCCCAGTAGACCAGGACGACCGGAGACAGGAAGGCAGCCAGACCGAAGGCGGATTTGGCGGCGTCAAACAGCTGCAGCGGCAAGGCGCCGAGGAACTCCACGCCGAAGTCGGCGCACATCTTGGCGCCGCCGCCATGGCCGAAGATCGCTTCCGTGTGGCCGCACTGCGAGCAAATGTGCGTGCTCATGTTTTCCACCACGCCCAGGATCGGGATGCCCACCTTCTCGAACATCTTGAGGCCCTTGCGCGCGTCGATGAGGGCGATGTCCTGCGGGGTCGTGACGATGATGGCCCCGGTGACCGGGACCTTCTGCGCGAGGGTGAGCTGGATGTCGCCGGTGCCCGGCGGCAGGTCCACGACGAGGTAGTCCAGGTCGCGCCACTTGGTGTCGTTCAGCAGCTGCTCGAGCGCCTGGGTGACCATCGGGCCGCGCCACACCATCGGCGTATCGGCCTCGATCAGGAACCCCACGCTCATCGCCTGGATGCCGTGGCCTTCCATCGGCTCCATGGTCTTGCCGTCGCGCGACTGCGGCCGGCCGGTGATGCCGAGCATCAGCGGCTGCGAAGGACCGTAGATGTCCGCGTCCAGCATGCCGACCGTCGCGCCCTCGGCGGCGAGCGCGAGGGCGAGGTTCACCGCGGTGGTGCTCTTGCCGACGCCGCCCTTGCCCGAGGCGACCGCGATGATGTTCTTGATGCCCGGAACCAGCTTCACGCCGCGCTGCACCGAGTGCGAGACGATCTTCGAGGCGACGTTCACGCTCGCGTGCGCGATGCCGGGGATCGCCTGCACGCGCTCCGCGACCTGGCGGCGCACCGCCTCCAGCACGCCGCGCGCGGGATAGCCGAGGACCACGTCGAGCGAGGCGCGGTCGCCCTCGACCTTCACGTTCTTCACGCTCCTGGATTCCACATAATTGCGGCCGGTGACCGGATCGATCAGCTCGGCGAGCGCGGTGAGGATGTCGTTCTCGCTGGCGGGCATGCGCGGGGAGGGAAAGATGGGCGAATCGAACAGGGAATTTTAAAGCAATTTGCTATCATCGCGGAGCCTCTTCATCCCCCTTTCATGCCGCGCAAGCTCTTCGTCACCACGGCGCTTCCGTACGCCAATGGCCCGTTCCACATCGGGCACATCATGGAGTACGTGCAGGCGGATATCTGGGTGCGCTTCCAGCGGCTCCAGGGCCATCGCGTGACCTTCGTGTGCGCCGACGACACGCACGGCGCGCCGATCATGCTGAAGGCCGAGGCCGAAGGCACCACGCCCGAGGAGCTGATCGCGAAGGTCGCCGAGTCGCACCGCCGCGACTACCAGCGCTTCGGCATCAGCTGGGACAACTTCTACACCACGCACTCGCCCGAGAACCGCGAGCTCTCGGCGTCGATCTTCGAGGCCCTGCGCGCCGCGGGCTTCATCGAGACCAAGACCATCGAGCAGTTCTTCGACCCGGTGAAGGGCATGTTCCTGCCCGACCGCTACATCAAGGGCGAGTGCCCGAAGTGCGGCGCGAAGGACCAGTTCGGGGATTCGTGCGAAGTCTGCGGCTCCACTTATTCGCCGACCGATCTCGTGAACCCGTACTCGGTGGTGTCGGGCGCAAAGCACGTTCGCAGGACCTCCGACCATTA
>JAICTR010000059.1 GCA_025936275.1 Burkholderiales bacterium | reverse complement strand
TACCGGCGGCGATGCTTCACTTGTCATGGGACGCAGAATCCCGGTCGAGCGGCCGCAGCGCCCCGAGCATCGTCGGCACCAGCTCCGAGACCGTGGGATGGATGTGCACCGCGTCGCGGATCACGGTGTAGGACGCCTTCGCGTACATCACGTCGAGGATCGAATGGATCACCTCGTCCGCCTCGATCCCGAGGAGCGAGGCGCCGAGGATGCGCTCCGACTCCGCGTCCACCAGCACCTTCATGAAGCCCTTCATCTCGCCGCGCTCGCGGGCGCGGGACACGCGATCCATCGGCAGGTGCCCCACCAGCACCGGTCGGCCCGTGTCGCGCGCCTCGCGCTCGCCCATGCCGGCGCGGCCGAGCGGCGGATCGATGTAGAGCGCATAGGTCGTGATGCGGTCGGTGACGCGCCGCGCGGCCCCGTCGAGCAGGTTCGCCGCGACGATCTCGTGGTCGTTGTACGCGGTGTGGGTGAAGGCGCCGCGGCCGTTGGCATCGCCCAGCGCCCAGATGCCCTCGACATTGGTGCGAAGCTCGTCGTCGACCTGGATCTGGCCGCGCTTGTCGGTCTTCACGCCGGCGCGATCGAGGCCGAGGTCGTCGGTATTCGGCGTGCGGCCCACGGCGAGGAGCACGTGGGAGCCCCGCGCTTCCCGCGGCTCGCGGTCGCAATGCAGCCCGACCTTGACTCCGGCCGCATCTGCCGCGAGGCGGATGCATTCCGCGCCCACGCGCACGTGGATGCCTTCCTCCTCGAGGATCTCCTGCACGGCGCGCGACACCTCCTCGTCCTCGCGCGAGATGAGGCGCGGAGCCTTCTCCACCACCGTCACCTCCGAGCCGAAGCGACGGAACATCTGCGCGAATTCCAGGCCGACGTAGCTGCCGCCGACCACGATCAGGTGGCGCGGAAGCTCGGCGAGGTCGAGGATCGAGGAGCTGGTGAGGTACGGCACGCCCTCGATGCCCTCGAAGTCGGGCTTGCCGGGACGGCCGCCGACGTCGAGGAAGATCTCGCGCGCCTCGAGCACGCGCTCGCCCACGCGCAGGCGATGCGGCGCCTCGAAGCGCGCATGGCCGTGGATCACCGTGAGCCCGCGGATCTTCGCGAACCATTCGGCGAGTCCGTCGCGCGAATGCGCCACCACCTCGTCCTTGCGCGCCATCGCCTTCGCGAGGTCGAAGCCGGGCGTGCCTTCGAGCGTCACGCCATAGTCCTTCGCGCGCCGCGCCATGTGCGCGACCCGGGCGCTCGCGATGAGCGTCTTGGTGGGCGTGCAGCCCGTGTTCACGCAGGTGCCGCCGAGGAGGCCGCGCTCGACGATCGCGGTGCGACGCCCCGATTTCGCGAGCCGCACGGCGAGCGCCGGTCCGGCCTGGCCCGCGCCCACCACGATCGAATCGAACGTTTCGCTCATCGCTTCTCCTTCCTTCGCGCCGGTTTGCCGCGCGGCTTGCGCGGCCGCGCCACGCGGCGCAGTCCCTCCAGCGCCGGCGCGACGATCTCCTCGTCCGCGCTCGCCGAATATACGGCGTAAGCGGGATAGAGGAATTCCGGCATGCGCGGCACGCGGTGCAGCCGTCCGCTCTCCAGGCTCGAGCGCACGACATTGAGGCGCAAGTAGCCGGAGCCGCCGGCGCGCAGCAGGTACTCGCGGCCGAGCGGCCCCAACTGCGCCACCACGCCCGCGTTGGAGAGCGCGGGAAACGCGAGCTGGTGCTGCGCCGCGAATTCCGGCCCCCAGTCGACGTACACGTAGTCGGCGGCGCGCGGCTCGCGCTCGCCGCGGCGCGTGGTGACCATCACCAGCTTCTCCTCGATGAGGAGCTCGACCTTCAATCCCGGGCGATGCTCCGGCGCGTACACCACCGCGATGTCGATCGTGCCCTGCAGCACGTGGCCCAGCAGCTCGGGCGGCGGGCGCACCTCGGTGCGGAGCGCCAGCTGCGGCGCGCTGCGGCGCATCCACACCAGCCAGTCGAGGAGCAGCGGATCCCAGAGGCTCATCTCGCAGCCGACCGTCACGACCGCGCGGCGTCCCGCGGGAACCGCCGCCTGCTGGCGCGCGCTCTCCCAGACCTGCACCAGGGTGCGCGCGTGGCGCATGAAGCGCTGCCCCGCGGGCGTCAACGCGGCGCCCGCCTTGTTGCGCACGAAGAGCGGACGGCCGAGGAGCTCCTCCAGCGTGCGCACGCGCGCGCTCACCGCGGTCTGCGTCACGTGCAGGCGCTCGGCGGCGCGGCCGAAATGGCGCGTCTCGACGATGGCGAGGAAGGTGCGGGCGAGATTGATGTCCAGGGCCGGTCCTTCGAGCAATAACGGTGCAGGCAAAAGGCAATCGAATTCATTTTACTTCGCCCTGCCCGGCCCCCACCATTCATGCAGGGACATGACCACAACCTCCATCACGCATCGGCTCCCCCGGCTGCACCTCTTCGGCGCGGCGGGCGTGCCGAGGATGTCCGACGCGGAGCTCGCCGCGCTCCTGGAGACGCTGCTGCAGGCCGAGCGCCGCGAGGCGGGCGCGATCGATCCCTTCCTCGACGAGGCCGTGGACGACATCCACACGCGCCTCGCCCACATGCAGCGCGTCGCGAGCCACAACATCGCCGCCCTCGCCTGCCTGCTGCGCCGCTTCGAGGCGCGGCCGCGCGAGGCGCGCCCGTCGCTTCCCGACCTGCGCCTCACGCGGGCGAGCTTCGGCGCGCGCCTCGAGCTCCTGCAGCGTGGCCAGGCGTGGATGGCCCGCACCATCGAGCGCGCGCTGCCGCGCATCGGCGACGGCGGCGTGCGCGACGCGCTCGGCGTGGTGCGCGAGTCGCACCTGCTCAACATCGGCGTGTGCCGGGGAATCCTCGTGGACCTCGGCTACCGGCGCTTCGCGGCGCGATGAACCGCGCCTTCACGGTGAACCTCGACCCTGGGAGAGTGCAATGAAGACCTTTTCGATGCGACGATGGCAGCTCGCGATCCTCGTGGCGCTCGGCGCCGGACTCGCGGCGGCTTGCAACGAGATTCCGCAGGACCAGCGCAAGTCCTTCGCCGGCGAATCCGAGGTGAAGCTCGAGCGCCACGGCTTCCAGGGCGACAAGGCGCAGTTCGACGCCGCCCTCGCCGCGCGCGCGAGCCATTCCGACGACTACGCGATGGTGGGCGGCGCGAAGCCGCAGTGACGCCGCACCGGGCGGCGGCCGTCCGGGTATAGTGACGGTCGAATCGCTGGAAAGAAAAGGCCACCCCGCGGTGGCTTTTTTGTTCTCGTGCCCGCTCCCTCCTCCGCCCCACCCTCCTCGCCCGCGCCCGAGCTTCCCGTCGGGCCGGTGCTGCTGCTCACGACGGCGACGCAATCGTTCTCGACGCTCGGGATCCTGGTGCTCGCCGCGATCGCGCCCGCGGCGGGTCGCGGCCTGGGCGTGAGTCCCGCGCTGATCGGCTACCAGGTGGGCCTGGTCTTCTTCGGTGCGATGCTCTCCGCCTCCGCCGCGGGCGGCATCGTCATGCGCTTCGGCGCGGTGCGATCGAGCCAGCTCACGCTGTGGCTCATCGCCGCCGGATGCGCGATCTCGGCGCTGGGCTCGGTGCACGCCCTCATCCCCGGCGCGCTGGCGATGGGGCTCGGCTACGGCATCCCGAACCCGGCCGCATCGCAGCTCCTCGCGCGCGTCCCCTCGAAGCGCGGCATGAACCTGCTCTACTCGATCAAGCAGACCGGCGTGCCGGTGGGCGGCGTGCTCTCGGGCGTGCTCGGGCCGCCGCTCGCGGTGGCGTTCGGATGGCAGGCCGCGCTCGGCATGGCGGCGCTGCTCCTCACCGCGCTCGGCATCGCGATCGGCGTGGTGCGCAAGGACTGGGACACGGATCGCGATCCCGAGGCCGCGGTGCTCGCCTCGATCCGGCGCAGCGTCTCGCTGGTGTGGAAGCACGAGCCGCTGCGCTGGATCGCGCTCGCCTCGCTCCTCTATTCCGGCGTGCAGCTCTCACTCACCGGTTTCCTCGCCACCTACCTCGTGGCCGATATCCACTTCGACCTGGTGCTCGCCGGCACGGTGCTCTCGATCACGCACGCGAGCGGCGCGGTGGGGCGCATCTCGTGGGGATGGCTCGCCGACCGGCTGCGCTCCGGCGGCCTCGCGCTCATCATCAACGGCCTCATCGCGACCCTCGGCGCGCTCCTCGCCGCGGCGATGTCGCCGGCGTGGCCGATCGCCGCGCTCATCGCCGCCGCGGCGCTCTTCGGCTTCTGCGCGGTGGGCTGGAACGGCGTCTACATGGCGGTGCTCTCGCGGTTGAGCCCCGCGGGCACCGTGAGCTTCGCGGTCGGCGGAAGCCTGGTGTGGACCTACGCGGGCGTGATCGTGGTGCCGCCCGCCTTCTCGGCGATGCACGACAAGCTGGGCGTGAGCTACGGCACCGGCTTCGCGCTGCTCTCGATCGTGAGCGTGCTCGGCGTCGCGTGCGTGGTGATGGCGCGGCGCGCGGTGGCGCGGCTTCGGTGAGGCGAGCGGGCGCACTCGTCAACGCGCGCCGAGTCGGCTAGGCTATTCCCCATGAACGGCCGCCGTCCGACCCGGGCGGCGAACAGGGAGGCCGAATGGGCACGCGCAGGATCGCCATGCTGCTCGTCCTCGCCGCATTCGTCGCGGGGATCGCGCTGGACAGGTTGTGGCTCGCGGCGCAGGCGCCGCTTTTCTCCCACGCGATCCTGGTGCGCCCCGGCGTCGTGTGGTCGGGGGCGAAGCTGCACGAGGGATTCGCATTCGGCCTCCTCACGCCGCTCGCCCTCTCGCTCGTGGTCCTCGCGATCGCGCTCTTTCCGTGGACGCACGCGGCTTTCCCGTCGCGCGCAAGGAGCGCTTTCGATTGATCGCGCGCGTGGCGGGCCTGATCCTGCTGATCCCGCTCTGGATCGTGTCGGCGGGGATGGTCTACGGCCTGCTGCGGCCGTATCTCCCCGCGAGCGTCGCCTCGCCGCTCGAAGCGTTCGGCTTCAGGCCGGGCCTCTACTACGGCATGGCGGATGCCGCGCATCAATTGATCGCGCCGATCGACGGCAGCGTCGCCTGCCTGCTGGCGCTCCTGGTCGGCATCGCGATCGTGTACTACAAGATTCCGCGCTGATCGCCGCGCTCGCCACCCGCAGCTTGCCTCACTCCGCCTGCAGCACGAACTTGAGCCGCGTCTGCGAAGTGACGATGCCGCCGCGGTCGCCGGGGGTGACGCTGCCGTAGCGCGGCGCGAAGGACGGCGGGAGCGCGCGCCCCGCCTCGGGCGCGATCCACAGCCGCAGCAGGTGGCGCTTGCGCTCGGGCTCGGGCCAGTCCTCGAAGTCGGTGCGCGAGTGCAGGATCTGGTGGTTGTGCAGGAACTGCATGTCGCCGGGCACCATCGTCATCTGCAGGTTGAGGCCCGGCTCGTTGGTGAGCGCGTCGAGGAAATCGAGCGCCTCGCGCTCGGCGTCGGTGAGGCGGCGTGCCGCGGCGAAATTCTCCTGCGCCGAGCGGATGTACTGGCCCACGTAGATCGTCGTGAGGTGGCCCCCGTACCAGTTGAACACCGGCACATCGAACCACGGCTGCATGCCCGGCGGCACCTCGCCGCGCCGATCGGTGGGAAACGCGTGGAAGAGCTCGCTCAGGAGGTCCGGGCGGCGGCGCAGCATCTCGTTGAAGAGCGTGACCGAGCTCACGATGCGGCTTTCGCCGCCGCTCTTCGCGCGCTTCAGGCACAGCAGCCCCACGATGTCGCACGAATCGGTGTGGTACTCGAGCTGGCGCGTCGTCTGGTAGTAGCGCACGTTGGCGTTGCGCACGTCGAGGCCCAGGTCGCGCACGTGGCCCAGCAGATGCCCCTTCGCGTTCTGCGAGCGGAAGCTTCCGAAGTGACTTCCGATGCCCAGATATGCGATCGCCGCTTCCTCGATCGAATAGCGCTCGACCGGCAAGCCCCGCGCGAGCCAGAAGCCCAGGCCGTGGAGGATCTGGCGCTCGAGGATCTGCTGGAGTCGCGGCCCGAGGGTGGGCAGCGGAAACGTCGCGGGCGAGATGCGATCGAACGCGGTGCCCGCGCGCTTCACCGTCGCAACCGCCGCATCCACCTCCGCGATTTCCGCTTCGGTGAGTTGATGCAGCCACCGCGCGGGCTCGGCAAGCAGCGCGTCGCCGCGCCACGCGGCCTCGATCTCGAACGGCCGGGAGGGGATGTCGCTTTCGGAGGCGGAGATTCGCGCGCTCATGGGAGAAGATTAGCGAAAAAAAGCCGGCGCGAGGCCGGCTGTTTTTTCGTCGCGATCAGCCGCGCATCACTTCTTCCCTTCCTCCACCGCGTGCTTCGCGATCGGCACGAAGGCGTTGGTCACGAACTCGTCGATCGGCGGCGCCTTGGTGATGATGCCCTGGTCGACGAAGGTCTTGATGTAGGCGTTGAGGCTCGCGACGTCGACCTCCTTTGGCTCGCCGCTGAGGTCGAACGAGCGGCCGAGGATCTTCAGCTGCTCGAGGCCCAGCTTGTGCGCCTCGGCATCGGTCCCCTTGGGCTTGCCCGACGGATTCACCTCCCAGTAGATCTCGAGCGCCTTGGCCGGATCGCGGTGGATCGCGACCATCGACTTCGCGATCGCGCGCGTGAAGTGCGCGAGCGTGTTGGGCATCTTGTGGATCAGGTCCCAGGTGGTGAAGTAGCCGCCGTCGCCCACGTTGCGCAGGCTCTCCGGCCGCCAGTGCTGGAGGTCCCCCGCCATGCCCGAGGTCTCGATCTGCGCGTAGGCCGCGTCCCAGAGCGAGAGCGCGTCCACCTGGCCCGACTTGAGCGCCCCCAGCGCGCGCTGTCCCGTGCCGACCGGCAGGAACTTGAGGCTCGCCGGATCCACGCCCGCGTCCTTCGCCACCACCTTCGCGATGATGAGGCCGGTGCTGCCCATGCTCGAGACGCCGATGGTCTTGCCCGCGAGGTCCTTCGGCGACTTGATCTTGCCGCCCTCGGGCACCGCGACCGAGTAGATGAGCTTCTGGTAGACCTGGTAGAAGAGCACGCCGTGCAGGCCCTTCTCGTAGCTGCGGATCAGCGCCTCGGGCGTGCCGCTCATCACCTGCGCCTGGCCGGTGTCGATCGCCTGCATCGAGACCGAGTCGCCGTGCGAGTAGTTGACCTTCACGTCGAGCCCTTCCTGCTCGAAGAAGCCCATCTTCTGGCCGACGTAGAGCGGCAGGTAGCCGATGTTGGGGGCCGGGCTCGCGCCCTGCACCACGACATCCTTCTGCTCGGGCGCCTTCAGCGCGCCCGGCGCGGGCACGCCGCTGGTCGACGTGGACGCGCTCATCGCGCCCGCGCTGTAGCCCGCGAGCCCCAGGCCGGCGGCGAGCGCGAGGGCGCACATCTTCATGGCATTGCGGTGCTTCATCTTCAGGTCTCCTCTTTATGGTGCGACTGTGGCAGGACGGCTCTCAACGCTTGGCGACTTTGTTGTCCGCGGTCTGGGACCAGAACGTGAACTTGCGGGCGAGCCCCGTGATGATCAGGTGCAGCGTGGAGCCCATCACCGCGAGGAAGAAGAGGACGGAGAACAACCCGGGAATGTCGACGTTCGTCTGGCGGATGATGACGAGGCTCCCGAGCCCGTTCGGCGAGCCGAGGAATTCCGCGACGATCGCCCCGATCACCGCGAACACCACCGCGATGTCGAGCCCGGCGAAGATGTAGGGCAGCGCGTTGGGGATGCGCACCTTCGTCATGCGCGTCCACCAGCTCGCGCGCAGCGCCCGCATGAGGATCAGCTGCCGCTCGTCGCCGGCCTTCAACCCGGCGATGACGTTCACCACGACCGGGAAGAACGCGACCAGCGCGGTGATCACGAATTTGGACGTGTGCCCGTATCCCAGCCACACGAGGATCAGCGGCGCCATCGCGATCTTGGGCATGGTCTGGAACGCGACCACGAACGGATACACCGAGCGCTCGATCAGCGGATGCAGGATCAGGAGCGGGCCGATGACGAGCCCGGCCACCGCGGCGATCGCGAATCCGACCAGCACCACGTAGAGCGTCTGGAACAACTGGTCGTTCCAGAAGCGCGGATCGGTGAGGTCCTTCCAGATCGCGTGCGCCGTCGCGGCCGGCGTCGGCACCAGGTACGCGGGAAGGAGCTCCAGCGTGGTGATGAGCTGCCAGGCGAGGATCAGCACCACGAGGAAACCGCCCGCGAGCAGCACCGACACCGCGCGGTCGAGGAGCTCCTCGCGAAACTGCGCGCGGTCAGTGGGCATGGTGCCCCAGCTCGCGGTGCACGCGCCGCACGAAGACGTCGAACTCGGGCGACTCGATGAGCGCGGGGCCGCGGTCGGCCGGGAGGTCGATGTCGATCACCGCTCGTACCTTGCTCGGGCGCGCGCTCATGATGACGACGCGGTTGGAGAGGAACACCGCCTCCGAGATCGAGTGCGTGACGAAGAGCACGGTCTTCCTCGCCACGCGGCGGATGCGCTGCAATTCGATGTTCAGGTTCTCGCGCGTGATCGCATCGACCGCGCCGAACGGCTCGTCCATCAGCAGCAGCTCCGGATCGTGGATCAGCGAGCGCGCGATCGCGGCGCGCTGCTGCATGCCGCCGGAAAGCTCGCGCGGGTACATGTCGCCGAAGCCCGCGAGGCCCACCAGCTCGATGAGCTCGGTCGCGCGCGGCTTGTACACGGCTTTCGGGATGCGCAGCACCTCGGCCGGCATCTCGATGTTCTGGCGGATGGTGAGCCAGGGAAAGAGCACCGCATCCTGGAACACCATGCCGAATTCCTCGGCGCGGATCGGCCGGTTCTCGCCGCGCACCAGCACCTCGCCGGTGGTGGGCTTGAGCAATCCCGCCGCGACGTGGAGGAGCGTCGACTTGCCGCAGCCCGAGGGGCCGATCAGCGAGACGAACTCCTCCTCCGCGAGATGCAGGTTCACCTCGCCGATCGCGAGCACCTTCTCGCCGCGGCGCGTCTCGTAGGTCTTCGAGACGCCGTTCACCGAAACCAGGCTCGTCATCTCGCGGCCGTCCGCGATGCGGCGCGCAGCCGCGCGGCGAGCTCGTCCGTCGGCAGGACGTCGGCGTACTTGCTCGCCATGTCGAAGAGGTTCACCGCGTGCGAGGTGGGCGAGCGGTCGTACACCGCGTCTTCCGGCACCACCACCTTGTAGTTGAGCTGGCACGCGTCCACCGCGCTCGCGCGCACGCAGCCGCTCGTGGTGCAGCCGGTGAGGACCACGGTGTCGACGCCGAGGCCGACCAGATAGCTCAGGAGCCCGGTGCCGTGAAACGCGCTCGCGTGCGCCTTCGGGATGAGGATGTCGTCCGGCCCCGGCGCGACTTCCGCGACGAACTCGTAAGCCTCGAGCGGCACGTTCATCACGCCCGGCACCTTGGTCTCGAACTGCCCGCGGTCCTGGCGGCCCTTCACCGCCACGTGCGGGTAGAGCACCGGCGCGCCGATCTCGCGGAACGCGGCGAGGAGCTTCGCGATGTTCGGCACCGCACGCCATCCGTATTCGCCGCAGCTGGTCGGCATCTGCCGCACCGCTTCCTGGATCGGGAGCGGCCGGTCACCGAGGGTACGGTACTGCACGTCGATGATGAGGAGCGCGGGGCGCAGCCCCATGCCGCTCGGCATGCCCCAGCCGCCCTGGCGATAGATGGCCTGCTCCTCGGCCGGGATGATGCCGTCCCACGGGCGCGTGCGGGGCGGGGAGGAAATGGTCGTCATGGGTTCAGGGGCACCGTCGTGGGGTCGTACGTGAGGAGCCAGTCGTAGCGCTGGCGAACGGTCTGCGGCGCCCATTGCTTCTCGATGTAGGGGCGCGCGGTCTCGATGCGCGAGAGCTCGGGGCTGTGGAAGATCTTCTGCATCGCGAGCGACTCCGCCTTCACGCGGTTCGCGCGCTCGACCCGCGCCGCGTCGTAGCGCGCGAGCGCGCCTTCCACGTCGTGCGGCGTCGCCTCGAGGGACCGCGCGAGCACGCACGCGTCCTCCATCGTGACGTTCACCCCCATGCCGAGGTATGGCGTCATCGAGTGGCACGCATCGCCGACGAGGGTCACGCGGCCGTTCGACCAACGGTCCAGCGGATCGCGCACGAAGATGCCCCAGCGGAAGAGGTTCTCGGAGTGGATGAAGAGGTCGAGGATGTCCTGGTGCCAGCCCGCGAAGTCCTCGAGCGCGTCGGCAAGCTCGCCCGGCTCCGACCACGAGTCGGTCCGCCAGGTGTCGCTGTCGACTTGTCCCGAGAAGCTCACGAACTCCTCGCCGTGGCGCTGCACTGGATAAGTGGTGACGTGCGCGTGCGGGCCGATCCAGGTCGAGGCGAGGGGCCGGCGATGCTGCGCCTTGAGCTTCGACATGGGCGCGAGGCCGCGCCACGCGATCGCCCCGGTGTAGCGCGGCGCCGCGGGACCGAACT
>JAICTR010000007.1 GCA_025936275.1 Burkholderiales bacterium | reverse complement strand
GAAGCACCGCAGCGCCGGCGGCGGCGCGCGCCTCGCCGCCCGCGGCGTTGCGCCGGGTGTAGTCGGAGTAGGAGGTCTGTGCGTGCGGGTCGGGGATCGAGTAGCGATCGTCCATCGTCGGCGCGGAAAGCTCCGGCGGCACTTCGAGCGGCTGGCTCGCGCGCGCCTGCGCGGCATCCTTGTAGTCGGGCTTGTTGCCGCCGAACCAGGAGCAGCCCGCGAGCGCGAGGGCGAGGGCGGCGGGCACGGCGTAACGGCGCAGAAGCATCATCGGGGTCGTTTCCTTCGATCAGAGGCAGCCGGCCGCGCGCAGCGCGGACTCGACCGTGGGGTGGTGCCGGGGCGAAAGCGGCGTGAGCGGAAGGCGCAGGCCCTCCGCGATGCGGCCCATGCGCGCGAGCGCCCATTTCACCGGGATCGGATTGGTCTCGATGAAAAGGTGCCGGTGCAGGCCGAGCAGGCTGTTGTTGATCTGGATGGCGGTGGCGCGGTCGCCGGCGCGCGCGGCGGCGATCATGCGATGCATCGGCCCGGGCGCGACGTTGGCGGTGACCGAGATCACGCCGTTCGCGCCGAGCATCGTGTAGGCGAGCGCGGAATCGTCGTTGCCGCTGAACACCATGAAGTCCTTCGGCATGCGCGCCATGAGGTCGGTCACGCGCTCGATGCTCGAGGTCGATTCCTTGATGCCGACGATGCGCGCCGCCTCGGCAAGCCGCAGCACCGTGTCGTTGGCGAGGTCCGCGATGGTGCGCGAAGGCACGTTGTAGAGGATCAACGGGATGTCGGCCGCCTCGGCGATGGCGCTGAAGTGCCGGTAGAGGCCTTCCTGCGTGGGCTTGTTGTAGTACGGGACGACGGAGAGCGCGTAGTCCGCCCCGGCCTTGGCCGCGAATTTCGTGAGCTCGATCGCCTCGCGCGTGGCGTTGCCGCCGGTGCCCGCCACCACCGGCACGCGCCCCGCGGCGAACTCGATCGCCTTCTCGATCAACCGGCAGTGCTCGTCCACGTCCACGGTGGGCGATTCGCCGGTGGTGCCGACGATGACGATGCCGTCGGTGCCTTCGGCCACGTGCCAGTCGATGAGGGACTTGAGGCGCGGAAGGTCCAGCGCGCCATCGGCGGCCATCGGGGTGACGATGGCGACGAGACTTCCGGAAAGCATGCGAATGCGCCGGCTCGAAAAAGGGAAGATTTTACAGTCTATTCCCGGCGTGCGGCGATCCGCTGGATCGCGGCTTCGCGGGGCTCGCTCACCACCCGGTCCTCGTAGGCGACGACGCGCAGCTTGCCGCGCACCGCGTCGAGCAATTCGCCGGGCTGCAGCAGGAACGCGGGATTCGAGGGCTTGCCGAAGCGCTCGTTGCCGCGCGCGAAGGTCTCGTAGATCAGCATGCCGAGGGGCTCGAGCGAATCGACGAGGATCGGCAGCAGCGGGCGATGGAGGTAGTGGGTGACCACGATGCCCGCCCAGCGCTTGCCTGCGTACGGCCAGGCGCCCTGCTCGAGGTCCGCCTCGCGCGTCGCGACGCCCGCGGGCGGATCGGCGAAGAGCGAGAGGTCGCGGTCGACGGCGTCGACCTCGAAGCCCATGCGCGCGAGCAGGCGCGCATGGCGGCCCGAGCCGCAGGCGAGGTCGAGCACCGCGCCGCCGGGCTGGATCCACGAGATCCACTCGCGCACCCAGGGGGAGGCGGCGAGCTCGGGGAGGTGGGAGGCCATGGGCGGGATGCTATCCGAAGCGCGGGCGCGTCACGCCACCGCGAGCCAGCGCTCGAGGCGCGCGGGCTCGGCGAGGAGCGGCGCGCTCGGCCCGTCGTGCACGATGCGCCCGCGCTCCATCACGAGCGCGCGCTGCGTGAGCGAGAGCGCCAGGCGCGGATGCTGCTCGACCAGGATCATCGCCATCGCGCCGCCGGCGGCGAGCTCGCGCAGCACCGCGGCGAGGTCCCGCACCAGGATCGGCGCGAGGCCTTCCATCGGCTCGTCGAGGAGCAGCAGGCGCGGGTTGGTGATGAGCGCGCGCGCGATCGCGAGCATCTGCTGCTCGCCGCCGGAAAGCTCGGCGCCGCCATGGCGCCGCCGCTCGGCCAGGCGCGGGAAGAGCGCGAATGCCCGATCGATGCTCCACGGCCCGGGGCGCGCCACGCAGGCGAGGTGCTCGGCGACGCTGAGCGAGCGCCACGTTCCCCGCTCCTGCGGCACCCAGCCGATGCCGGCGCGCGCGCGGCGATCGGACGCGGCTCGCGAGATGTCGCCCCCCTGCCAGCGCAACGCGCCGCGATGCAGCCGCGTGAGGCCGAGGATCGTCGCGAGCAACGTGGACTTGCCGGCGCCGTTGCGCCCGAGGAGCGCAATGGTCTCTCCTTCGCCGAGCGCGAGGCGCGCGTCCTCGACCACGATCGAGTCGCCATAGCCCGCGGTGACGCCTTCCAGCGCGAGGAGCTCACGCATCGGCCGTTCCCAGGTACACCTCGCGCACCGCGCGATCGCGCGCGATCTCCTCCGGCGCTCCCTCGGCGAGCACGCGGCCGCCCGCGAGCACCGTGATGCGCTCGGCGAAGCGGAACACGAGCTCCATGTCGTGCTCGATGAAGAGCACCGTCACCGCGGCGGGAAGCGCGGCGATGGCGCGGAACACCTCCGCGCTTTGCGCGGCGGGAATGCCGGCCGCCGGCTCGTCCAGCAGCAGCACGCGCGGACGCGACGCGAGCGCGAGCGCGATCTCCAGCAGGCGCTGGCGCCCATACGCAAGCGCCGAGGCGCGGCGACCGGCATCGTCGGCGAGCCGCAGCTCCCCGAGAAGCGCCATCGCCTCGTCGATTTCCACCGTGCAGCGCGCGACCGGCCGGCGCCACAGCGCCGCGCGGCCCTCGCGCTCGAGGATCGCGAGCACCACCGACTCGAGCACCGTGAGGCCGCCGAAGAGCGAGCTCACCTGGAAGGTGCGCACGAGGCCGCGCTTCACGCGCCGGTATTGCGCGAGCGGCGTGATGCGCTCGCCCGCGAGGTACACCTCGCCCGCGCTGGGCGCGAGGCTCCCGGCGAGGAGGTTCACGAGCGTGGTCTTGCCCGCGCCGTTGGGACCGATCAGCGCGTGGCGCGCGCCGCTCGCGATGGCGAGGCTCACGTCGCCCAGCGCCTCGAGCGCGCCGAAGCGGCGCGTGAGGTGCTCGGTGCGAAGCGCGGGCGTCATCGCCGCAGCCGCCGGCGCAGCGCATCGGCCGCGCCGAGGATGCCGCCGCGCGCGACGAACACGATCGCGACCAGCAGCAAGCCGAGCCAGAACTGCCAGTACACCGGGTCGATGCCCGCGAGCCGGTCCTGCGCCACCATGAAGACCGCGGTGCCGACGAGCGCGCCATAGAGTCGGCCCGCGCCGCCGAGGACCAGCATCACGAGCACATCGGCGGAGCGATGGAATGCCAGCGTGTCGAGCCCCACGAACTGCGTGGTCTGCGCGAGGAGCGCGCCGGCGACGCCGGCGATCGCCGCGCCGAGCGTGAACGCCGCGACCAGGCGCCGCTCCACCGGCGCGCCGAGCGCCGGCATGCGCGCGCGGTTCTCGCGGATCGCGCGCAGCGACAGGCCGAAGGGCGAGGCCGCCACGCGCCGCGTGAAGACGAACAGCGCGAAAAGCACCGCGAGCGTATAGGCGTACGCCGCGTTGCCGAAAAGGTCGAACGGAAAGACGCCGAAGAGCTTTCCCATCGCGACCCCCGAAAGGCCGTCGACACCGCCGGTGAGCCACGCGGCGCGGTTCGCCGCCTCGTAGAGCAGGAGCCCCACGCCGAGCGTCACCATGAGCCGCGCGAGGTCGGTGCCGCGCACCACGAGGAAGCTCACCGCGAGGCCGCCCAGTGCCGCGACCGCCGCCGCCAGCGCGAGCCCCGAGAACGGCTCGCCCCAGCCGTGCGCGGCGAGAAGGCCCGCGGTGTAGGCGCCGAGCCCGAAGAACGCCGCGTGGCCGAGGGTGAGGATGCCCGCATAGCCCAGCACGAGGTCGAGCGAGAGCGCGAAGAGCGCCGCGATGAAAACGTGGCTCGCGAGCACGCGGTAGCCGGGGAAGAGGAAGAAGCAGGCGATCGCGAGGAGCCACGGGATCGCCTCCGCGGCGTGCCATCGCCCGGAAGGCAGCGCAGGAGCGCGGCTCACGCGCGGCGCCCCAGGATGCCGGCGGGGAACGCGATCAGCAGCGCCACCATCACCGCGTAGATCGCGAACGCGCCGAGCTGCGGCAGGTAGTACTTTGCCGCGACGTCGCACACGCCGAGGATCGCCGCGGCGACGAGCGGCCCGGCGAGCGTGCCGGCGCCGCCCACCACGACCACCAGGAGGAAGTACACCATGTACTTGAGCGGGAACGTGGGATCGAGCCCGAGCACCTCGATGCCGAGCGCGCCGCCGAGCCCCGCGAGCCCGGATCCGAGCGCGAAGGCGAGCGTGAAGACGCGGTCCACGTCGATGCCCATGCCGCGCGCGACGCGGGCATCGTCCACGGCCGCGCGCAACTGTGCGCCGAAGCGCGTGCGCCCGACGAGGAGCGCGAGCGCCGCGGTGAGCGCGGCCACCACCGCGATGAGGAACATGCGGTAGATGCCGAAATCGGCCCCCGCGAAGTGCAGCTGCCCGCGCAGCAGCTCGGGCAGGCGCACCGGCTGCTGCGAGGCGCCGAAAAGGCGCGTCGCCGCCGCGATCGACATCAACGTGAGGCCGATGGAGAAGAGCACCTGGTCGAGCGCGCTCGCGCCGTAGAGGCGCCGGTAGAGCAGCCGCTCGAGGAGCGCGCCGGCGAGCGACGCGGCGAGGAAGGCGAGCGGCAGCGCGGCGAGGAACGGCACTCCGAGCCGCGTGGCGGCGAGCGCGCACACGTATCCGCCCGCCATGGCGAACGCGCCGTGCGCGAGGTTCACGAAGTTCATGAGCCCCATCTGCACGGACAGCCCGAGGCTCACGAGGAAGAGCAGGCTCCCGTACGCGAGCCCGTCGAAAAGGACGCCGATCACGCCGGGATGATACAAAACCCCCCTACCCCGGACCGGGACTCGCCCTTTCGGCCCCTATCGGGTTAAATGACGGCTGGAAACCGAATACAGAAGTGCAGACGCTCCTCAACTTCCTCGCCAGCGTGGCCCTGCTCGTCTGGGGCACGCACATCGTGCGCAGCGGCGTGCTGCGCGTGTACGGCGCCGACCTGCGCCGCGTGCTCTCGCGCAGCATCTCGGGACGCGCCAGCGCGTTCCTCGCCGGCCTGGGCGTCACGAGCCTGGTGCAGTCCTCGAGCGCCACGGCGCTCATCGCGAGCTCCTTCGTCGCGCAGAACCTGATCGGGCTGCCGGCGGCGCTCGCCATCATGCTCGGCGCCGACGTCGGCACCGCGCTCATGGCGCAGATCTTCTCGCTCGACCTGTCGTGGCTCTCGCCGCTCCTCATCCTCGCCGGCGTGATCTTCTTCCTCTCGTGCCGCGACACGCGCGCCGGCCAGCTCGGGCGCGTGGCGATCGGCCTGGGCCTCATGCTCCTCGCGCTGCAGCTGGTGATGGCGGCGACGCATCCGATCACCGAGGCGCACGGCGTGCGCGTGATCTTCTCCACGCTCTCCGGCGACGTGATGCTCGACATGCTGATCGGGGCGGTGTTCGTGATCGCGTCGTTCTCGAGCCTCGCCGTGGTGCTGCTGTGCGCGACGCTCGCCGCCTCGCACGTGGTCTCGGAAACGGTGGCGCTCTCGCTGGTGCTCGGCGCGAACCTCGGCAGCGGCCTGCTCGCGCTCATCGTCAACGCGCGCACCTCCGGCGGCGGCCGGCGCGTCGCCTTCGGCAACCTCCTCTTCAAGGTGACGGGGTGCCTCGCCTTCGCGACCACGCTGCCGTGGATCGCGGAGCTCCTCGCGCGCGTCGATTCCGACCTGCGCCGCCAGGTGCTCAACTTCCACGTGGTGTTCAACCTCGCGATCTCGATCGTCTTCATCGGGCTCACCGAGGTCACCGCGCGCTTCGTCGAGCGCTGGATCCCCGCGGCGAAGGAGACCACCGCGCATGCCGAGCCGCGCTTCCTCGACACCGCCGCGATCGGCACGCCGGGGCTCGCGCTCGCCAACGCGGCGCGCGAGGCGCTGCGCATCGGCGACACCATCGAGCAGATGCTGAACGGCATGCTCGAGGTGATCCGCGACAACGATGCCTCGCGCGTGAACGACATCATCCGGCTCGACGACGACGTGGACCGGCTCTACACCGGCGTGAAGCTCTACCTCACGCAGATCAGCCGCGAGCAGCTCGACGAGCGCGACAGCCGCCGCTGGCAGGAGATCATCTCGCTCACCATCAACCTCGAGCACGTGGGCGACATCCTCGAGCACATCCTGCTCGACCTGCGCGACAAGAAGATCGCGCACCGGCTGTCGTTCTCGGAAGCGGGCATGAAGGAGATCACGAGCCTGCACGAGCGGCTGGTCGCGAACCTGCGCCTCGGGCTCTCGGTGTTCCTCAACGGCGACGTGGAGATGGCGCAGCAGCTCCTCGCCGAGAAGGAGCGCTTCCGCGATCTCGAGCGCGCGTACCACGACACGCACCTCGAGCGCCTCGCCGACCAGTCGATGGCCGCCATCGAGACCAGCTCGCTGCACCTGGACATCATCAGCGACATGCGGCGCATCAACTCGTTCTTCTGCTCCACCGCCTACCCGATCCTCGAGCAGGCGGGCAAGCTGCGCAAGAGCCGCCTGCTCAGTGGCGGTTCCACCGGCGCCTATCCCGCGCGCCCCGACCTCGCGCCTCCGACCGCGTCGAAGTAAAGCGAATTTCTCCCTCCCCCTTGGGGGAGGACCGGGGAGAGGGTCCGGGCCGCAGCCGGAAAGGGCGCGCGCTCTTCATCGAAGTGACCCTCTCCCCGGCCCTCTCCCAAGGGAGAGGGAGCACTTCACTCGGCCCTCTCCCAAGGGAGAGGGAGCACTTCACTGCGGCCCTCTCCAAGGGGCGGAATCTTTTGTCCGCCGTCGCAGTCGAATCCCCGCGCACGAGGGAGACCCGATGAACGACATGTCCCGGCAGGTGCAGGGCGAGGCCGCGGTGATCGAGGAGATCCGCGAGTCGGACACGACCAAGGTGAAGGTCGCGGTGACCGACATCGACGGGATCCTGCGCGGCAAGTACATGCACCGCGACAAGTTCTTCTCCGCGGTGGAGTCCGGCTTCGGCTTCTGCGACGTCGTGTTCGGCTGGGACATGGGCGACCAGCCCTACGACAACGCGTACATGACCGGGTGGCACCACGGCTTCCCGGACGCGCAGGTGCGCCTCGACCTCGCCACCGCGCGCCGCGTGCCGTGGGAAGCGGACGTGCCCTTCTTCCTCGGCAACTTCGTGAAGGCCGACGGCAGCCCGTATCCGCTCTGCCCGCGCCAGGTCCTCAAGCGCGTCCTCAAGCGCGCCGAGAAGCTCGGCTTCTCCGCGATGTGCGGCGTCGAGTTCGAGTTCTTCAACTTCGCCGAGACCTCGCAGAGCTGGGCGGCGAAGAAGGGCGTGGATCCGGCGCCGATCACGAGCGGCATGTGCGGCTACTCGCTGCTGCGCGCGGGACAGAACCGCGAGTACTTCACGGCGCTGATGGACGAGCTCGCGCGCTTCCGCGTGCCGATCGAGGGCCTGCACACCGAGACCGGGCCCGGCGTCTACGAGGCGGCGATCCTCTTCTCCGAGGCGCTCGAGGCGGCCGACCGCGCGGTGCTCTTCAAGGCCTCGGCGAAGGAGATCGGCGCGCGCTTCGGCATCATGCCGTCCTTCATGGCGAAGTGGAGCGCGAAGTATCCCGGCTGCTCGGGGCACATCCACCAGAGCCTCACCGACGGCACGAAGAACGTGTTCTTCGATCCCAAGGGCCGCTACGGCGGCATGTCCAAGGTCTTCGAGAGCTATCTCGCCGGGCAGGTGGCGCACCTCATGGAATTCGGCCCGATGTTCTGGCCCACCATCAACTCGTACAAGCGGCTGGTCGACGGCTTCTGGGCGCCGGTGAAGCCGACCTGGGGCATCGACAACCGCACCGCGTCCTTCCGCGTGCTGCCCGGCTCGCCCAAGTCCACGCGCCTCGAGACGCGCTGCCCCGGCGCCGACATGAATCCGTACCTCGCGATGGCGGCGACGCTCGCCGCGGGGCTCGAGGGCATCGAGAAGGGCATGAAGCTCACCACCAAGCCCGTCAGCGGCGACAACAAGGGCGGCGAGGGCGTGGTGCGCGCGCCGCGCACGCTCATCGAGACGACGCGCGTCTTCCACGCCTCCAAGCTCGCGCGCGAATGGTTCGGCGCGGATTTCGTCGACCACTTCGCCGCCACGCGCGAATGGGAATGGCGCCAGTGGCTGGACGCCGTGACCGATTGGGAGATGAAACGCTACTTCGAGCTGGTGTGATGGCGGTGGACGCGATCGCGCGCTTTTCCTTTCCCACCGAGATCCATTTCGGGCCGGGCGCGCGGCGCCTCGTCGCCCCGCACCTCGCGGAGCATGGCGTGCGGCGCCCGCTCGTGGTCACCGACCGCGGCCTGCGCGAGCTTCCCCTGCTCGGCGAATTCGTCGCGGGCCTCGATGCGCTCGAGTCCTTCGTCTACGCCGGCGTGCACGGCAATCCGGTGCCGAAGCAGGTCGAGGACGGCGTCGCGGCGTTTCGCGAGCACGCCGCCGACGCGGTGATCGGCTTCGGCGGCGGCGCGGCGCTCGATGTCGCGAAGGCGGTGGCGCTCATGTCGGCGCACGAGGGCTCGATCCTCGAGTACGCGTGGGACCATCCGCACGCGCGCAAGATCGAACGGCCGCTGCCCTGGCTCGTGGCGCTCCCCACGACGAGCGGCACCGGAAGCGAGGTGGGACGCTCCGCGGTGATCTCCGAGGAAGGAAGCGGCGTGAAGCGCATCGTCTTCTCGCCCGCGCTCCTCGCGAAGGCGGTGTTCGCCGATCCCGAGCTCACGCTCGCGCTTCCCGCGCCGGTCACGGCGGCGACCGGCATGGACGCCCTCACCCACAACGTCGAGAGCTGGCTCTCGCCCGCCTATCACCCGATCTGCGACGGCATCGCGCTCGAGGGCGCGCGCCTCGCCGCGCGCGCGCTGGAGGCGGCGGTCGCGCAGCCGCGCGATCTCGTCGCGCGCGCCGACATGATGATGGCCTCGATGATGGGCGCGATCGCGTTCCAGAAGGACCTGGGCGCCGTGCATTCCTGCGCCCACGCGCTCGGCACGGTGGTCGACATGCACCATGGGCTCGCCAACGGCATCATGATCGACCACGTGATGCGCTTCAATCGCGAGGCGGCGGAGGCGAAGATGGCCGAGCTCGCGCGCGTGTGCGGCGCGGGAGCGAGCGGCGCGGACTTCGTGCAATGGCTCGCGGCGCTCAAGGCGCGGATCGGCATTCCCGCGCGCCTCGCCGAGCGCGGCGTCGAGCGCCGCCACGTCGCGCGCCTCGTGGAAGTGGCTTTCGCCGATACCTGCCACCGCACCAATCCCCGCCCCTGCGCCGCGGCCGATTTCGAGCGCATCTTCACCGCGGCGCTCTAGGGGAATAGAGTCACGATATGGAACCCCTGCGCATCGGCGTCTCCGGACGCCTGCTCTACCCGGACTCGACCCGCTCCTTCCTGCCCATGAAGTCGGTGCAGTACCTGGAGCAATCGGTGGCGAATTGGCTGATGTCGGGCGAGGTGCTCGCCTTCATGGTGCCGGCGATGAGCCTCGCCGCGGCGAACCGGCCCAAGTCCCTGCGCGTCAAGCACTACGTGGACGCGCTCGATGGGCTCCTGCTGCAGGGCGGCGCCGACGTCTCGCCGAAGAGCTATGGCGAATCGCCGTTGAATCCGCTCTGGACCGGCGACGAGGTGCGCGACCAGTACGAGATCGAGCTCTTCCACGAGTTCGTGACGCAAGGCAAGCCGGTGGTCGGCATCTGCCGCGGCCACCAGCTCATCAACGTCGCGCTCGGCGGCTCGCTCTACCAGGACATCGCCACGCAATGCCCCGACAAGGGCTCGCACCGCGACGAGGCGCGCTACGACTCGCACTTCCACGACATGCGCATCCTGCCCGGCACCTGGCTCTCGCGCGTGTATCCCGGCGTCACGGTGGCGCGCGTGAACACCATCCACCACCAGGCGATCAAGCAGCTCGGCGAGGGGCTCGTGATCGAGGCGACCAGCGAGCCCGACGAGGTGATCGAGGCGATCCGCTGGGAAGGCCACAGCTTCGTGGTCGGCGTGCAGTGGCATCCGGAGTTCATGGATCCGGGCGATCCCACGTTGATCGACAGCAAGCCGCTGCTGCGCGCTTTCCTCTCCGCCTGCGAGCTGCGCAAGAAGACCGGCAAGGCCTCGCCGGTGATGGCGGTCCGCGCCGCGTGACCCTCGAGGTCGCGAACCCCGCCACCGGGGCGGTGGTGGCGCGGCTCCCCGCCGACGACGCGGCGAGCGTCGCGGCCAAGTCCCAACGCGCACGGCAGGGCGCGCGGCGCTGGTCGGCGACGCCGCTCACCGAACGCATCGAGGCGCTGCGCCGCTTCCGCTCCCTCGCGCAATCGCAGTCCGAGGCGCTGGCGCGCATCCTCACCACCGAGGTCGGCAAGCCCCTCGCGCAATCGCGCAACGAGCTGAAGGGACTCCTCGCGCGGCTCGATTTCTTCATCGCCGAGGCGCCCTCGGTGCTCGCCGAGGAAGCGGTGCATTCCGAGCCCGACGGCGCGCTCGAGGAGCGCATCTCGCGCGAGCCGCTCGGCGTGGTCGCCAACATCTCGGCGTGGAACTATCCGTGGTTTGTCGGCAGCAACGTGTTCGTGCCCGCGCTGCTTGCCGGCAACGCGGTGCTCTACAAGCCCTCGGAGCACGCGTCCCTCACGGGCCTCGAGATCGCGCGGCTCTTCGCGGAGAGCGGCGTCCCGGAGGATGCGTTCGTGCCGGTCATCGGCGCGGGCGAGACGGGCGGCGCGCTCGTCGCGCAACCGGTGGACGGCATTTTCTTCACCGGGTCCGTCGCCACCGGCCGGCGCATCGCGCAGGCGGCGGCGGGCCGCATGGTGAAGCTGCAGCTCGAGCTGGGCGGCAAGGACCCGGTCTACGTCTGCGAGGACGTCGACATCGCGCGCGCCGCGGCGAGCGTCGCCGACGGCGCGTTCTACACCACCGGGCAGAGCTGCTGCTCGGTGGAGCGGATCTACGTGCACGCGTCGATCTTCGAGCGCTTCGTCGAGGCGTTCGTCGCGGAGGTGCGGGGCTACCGCATCGGCGACCCGATGGACGAATCGACCTACATCGGCCCGCTCGCGCGCGCGGCGCAGATCGAGGTGCTGCAGCGGCAGGTGGACGACGCGCTCGCCAAGGGCGCGCGGCTGCTTGCCGGCGGCCGGCGCCTCGCCCGTCCCGGCAACTGGTTCGAGCCCACGGTGCTGGTGGACGTGGACCATTCGATGGCGGTGATGCGCGAAGAGAGCTTCGGCCCGGTGATCGGCCTCATGCCCGCGGCCGACGATGGGCAAGCGATCGAGCTCATGAACGACACGCCCTACGGGCTCACCGCCGGCGTCTTCACCGCGGAGCGCGAGCGCGCGCGGCGTATCCTCGCGCGCGTGAACGCCGGCTCGGTGTACTGGAACTGCTGCGACCGCGTGAGCCCGCGGCTGCCGTGGTCGGGCGTGGGCGACTCGGGCATCGGGCTCACGCTCTCGCGCGCCGGCATCGAGGCGTTCACGCGCCCGAAGGCGTGGCACCTGCGCGACCGCTGCTGATTTCCACGGGGAGAGAGGAATGACGACGACGAATCGATGCGCGGCGCTCTTCGCCGCATGGCTGCTCGCCGGCGGTGCGACGCTCGCCGCAGCCGACGAGCCGCGCCCGGCGGGGCCGCGCGAAGCGTATCGCGAGGGCTACCAGCGCGGCTACGAGGACGGCTTCGCCGCGGGCCTGCGCAAGGGCGAGGAGGAGTCGCGCGCCGTGGCGCCCCCGGCGGGCCCGACCGGGCCGATCGCGATCTCGCGGGCGCTCTACGGCACCTCGTCGAAGCACTGCGATGCGACGCGCTACGTCGCGCGCCGCGCCAACGGCAAGCGGCGCTATTCCTTCGAGGTCTCGAACGAGATGTGCGGCGATCCCTCGCGCGGCGACCGCAAGTCGCTCGACGTCACGTACATCTGCGGCACCCTCGCGAGGACCGCGAGCGCCAACGAGCACCGCACGCTCTACCTCGACTGCACGCCCTAGAGCTTCTCGAGCTCCACGGCGTCGCGCCAGGCGACGTTCGGACCCGCGGCGCGCGCGGCGGCGATGCGCGCGAGGTGCACCGGCGCGATGCCGTCGTCCGGCTCGAGGGCGAGGATGCGCCGCCAGGCGGCCTGCGCCTCGTCCCAGCGCTTCGCGCGCTCGGCCGCGATCGCCGCGGCATTCGCTTCGCAAATCGCGGCGTCGTCGCACGGCGTGAAGATCTCGACCGCCTCGGACTTTCCCTTGACGATCACGCGATCCACCTCGCGAAGGCCCATGCGCCCCGCGATGCGGCGCGCCGTCTCCCCGGAAAGCAGGATCCCGGTGCGGTAAGCCTTGTTCACGCCCTCGAGGCGCGCGGCGAGGTTCACGCCGTCGCCGATGGCGGTGTAGTCGAAGCGGTCGCTCGAGCCGAGGTTGCCGATCACGGCGTTGCACGAGTGCAGGCCGATGCGCATGCGGATCGGCGGCAGGCCGCGCGCCGCGAGCTCCTCGCGAAGCTGCACCATGTCGCGCTGCATCTCGACCGCGGCGGCGCACGCGTGCCAGGCCTGGTCGTCGTCCTCCACCGGCGCGCCCCACATCGCCATGATCGCGTCGCCGATGAAGCGGTTCACCGTGCCGCGGTGGCGCTTCGCGATGGCGGTCGCGCGTGTGAAGTGCAGGTTCAGGATCCGCGCCACCTGCTCCGCGCCGAGCTGCTCGGTGATCGAGGTGAAGCCCTCGAGGTCGGTGAACATCATCGTCACGTCGCGCCGCTCGCCGCCGAGGGCGAGCCGCTCGGGATGCGCCATGACGTGGTCCACCACCTCGGGCGAGACGTAGAGCGAGAACGCACGCCGGATCTCGCCGCGGCGCCGCCGCTCCGCGACGTAGGCGACGGCGCCGCAGGCGACGTACATCGCGATCGCGCTCGCCATCGCGGCGAACACCGGAAGCCAGGTGTTCGCGCGCTGGAAGAGCGCCCAGTCGAGCGCGCCGAGAGCGGCCACCATGCCGACGGTCGCGGCGGCGCCGAGGAGCGGGCGCCAGCGGCGCAGCACCAGCGCGCCGAGCGCGACCACGAGCGCGACGAGGGCCGCCGACGATCCGGATGGCGCCGGCTTCAGCGCCGCGCCGCGAAAGGCGGTCTCGAGCACGTTCGCGTGCAGCTCGACGCCCGGCATCAACCCGCCGCTCGCGCCCGTGAAGGGCGTCGCGAAGAGGTCGGCCTGCGCCGCGCGCGCGTCGACATTGGCCTTGATGTCGCGGCCGACCAGCACCACCTGGTCGCGGAACGCGTCGGGCGGCAGGTACTTGTCCGCCTCGAGCACCTGGTAGAACGAGACGTACGGAAAGGTGTGGTCGCCCCCCGCGTAGCGCACCATCGCCCCGGGCGGCGGCACCGCGACGTCCACCAGGCCCGGCTGCAGCGCCTCCAGCCGCCCCACGATGCGCTTCCAGAACGCGTCGGCCGCGAACGGCACGCGCCGCACCACGAGGTCCGGATCGAGCTCCACGTTCACGTAGCCGTTGCTGGCGCCCGCCTGCACGAAGCGCGGCAGCGGGTCCACGCGCAGCCATTGGCGCGACACCGCGGTCTCCTCGTAGACGCGCTCCGAGGCGACGACCACGTTGCCCGCGCGGTGAATGGCATCGGCCAGCGCGGCATCGTCGGCCGGACCCGCGTTGGAAGGCTCCGACATCGTGATGTCGAGCGCGATCACCATCGCCCCCGACTTCACCAGCTGGTCGATGAGCCGCGCATAGACCGCGCGCGGCCAGGGCCACTGCTTGCCGATGTGCGCGAACGACGCCTCGTCGATCGCCACCACGGTGATCGGAAACCGCGACGCGTGCGGCGCCGTGGCGCGCGTGAGCGCATCGAAGCCCTTCAGCTCGAGCACGTGCCAGGGCGCGGTGAAGCCGATCGCGCCGAAGGCGAGCGCGACCGCGGCCGCGATCGCGAAGAGCACCTTCCCGGGCAGCGCGGCGGCGCGGTCGAACATCGTCAGTAGCGGTAGCTCACCGTGACGCCGAAGACATCGGAGGCTTCCCTCTTCAGGAGGTTCGCCGCCACCGCCTCCAGCGCCCAGCGCTTGTCGGCGCTCTCGACGAAGAGCCGCACCTGCGCGTCCCATCCGGGCGCGAGGCGCTCGGTGTTCGCCTCGTCCTCGAAGCGCTCGCTGCGCCACACCGCGTCGAGCGTGAGGAAGGTGTGGCCGCCGGGCGCCCAGGTCGCGCCGAGGTTGGCCTGGTGGCGCGGCAGGTACGGGATGCGCTTGCCGGGGGCGATGGGGCCGTCGTTCTCGCTCTCGGTGTGCGTGTAGTAGGCGCGCACGCCGATGCGCGGCGTGAGGATGCGGTCGAGCGCGATCGTGCCGCGGCGCGCGACGCCCGCCGCGAAGACCGGCGAATCCTCGAGCTGGTCGGGAATCGGCGGCGGCGTGAGCACTCGGTTTCTCAGGCGTTCGAGGTCGGTGATGTCGGCGACGCCGTTCTGCACGCCGTCCAGGGGCGAGGTGAGGTTCTTCACCCGGCTCCTCTCGACGCGCGCCATGAGGAACGTGCTCCCGGGCGCCGTCCATTCCCATTGCGCGCGGCATTGGTCGAGGAGGCCGCCGGCGAGGACCAGCGGGTCGTCGAGCGGCATGCCGGCGACCGCCACGGGTGCGAGCGTCTCGAGCGCCGCGGGACGCAACCAGCGCCGGCATGCCGCGCGCAGCGCCATCGCCGGAATCGGGCGCCAGGTGAGGCCGAGGAACGGTTCCGCCTCGCCGCGATGCAGCGATTCGTCGAGATGCGACGCCGTCCCCGCGATCACGAGATCGAGGCCGCGGTCCTTGCGGTAGTCGCGATATCCCGCGCCCGCCTCCACGCGCAGCGTGCCGTGCGTGACGCGCGCGGATGCGTAGGCGCCGCGCGAGCGATCGCGCGCCGCCTGGTCGAGCGTGTTGGAAGCGACCACCGCCTCGGGAAAGCGGAACGTCGGATCCGAGACGAGCAGGCTCGGCCGGCGCACGCGCGCCGCTTCGACGCCCCAGTCGACCAGCGCCTCCTCGCCGATGGCGAACGTGTGGCGCAGCGCCACGTCGCTCGACTGCGGATCGAAATCGAAATGCGATTGCTGCACGAGCTCGATGCCGCTTCCCGCGATGCGGTCCGCCTCGTCGAGCGACGAATCCTGGCGGCTGCCGCCGGCCTTGAGCCACACGCTGGAGCGCGGGCCGGGTGCGACGCGCACGCCGGCATCGATGCGCGTCACGCGCCCGTCGATGTGCTGGAACACGCCCGGAACCCCGGCGAGGCCCAGGTCCGCATCGATGTCGAAGCGGCTCGCGTAGAGGAAGCCCGACACCTCGTGCACCGGGCGCACGCCGAGCGCCGCGGTGTAGCTCTTCGCATCGATGTCCAGCGCGGCGTTGCGCGGATCGACGCGCGTGGCGATCGCCTCGGCGAGGTACGACACCGGGAACGGGCTCGCGAGGTAGCCGTTCGCCGTGAGCACCGGCTCGGTCACGCGCAGGTCGTCGCTCGTCGCGTAGTTGATGGAGGCCGTCGCGTGGTGGCCGGGCTCGGGGAAGAGCGTGACGAAGCGGTTCGAGGCGCCGAATGCGAGCGGGTCGGTGACGAAGCCCTGCATCAGCTCCGAGCGCCGGTCGAAGTCGCCGGGATAGCGATCGGCGAGGAACAGGTGGCTCGCGCCCCAGAAGGGAATGTACGAGTCGTGCGCCGTGCTGCGCGCCCACTCCTCGAGGCCCATGAAGGCGAGCGGCGCGCCGAAATTGGCGATGCCCTTCTGGTTGTCGGCGACGGCGTTCACGGATTTCAGGAACGGCACGCGCGCGAGCGCCGCGCGCGCCTCCGCCGCCGCGGCGCCCGGCTCGATGCGGTCGAGGCGGATCATCGACATCAGCAGGTGCGGCAGCGGATCGTTCGGGTCGAGCTCCGCCGCACGCTGCAATTCGGTGAGCGCGTCGTGGTCGCGCCGCTCCTGGTAGTACGCCGCCGCGCTGTAGAGATGGGTTCGCGCGTAGCGCGGCTCGATCGCCGCGGCGCGCTGGAAAGCGGCGATCGCGGCCTCGGCATCGCCCGCCTTGAGCTCCACCACGCCGAGCCCCGTGAGCGCGACATAATTGTCCGGCTGCGCGGCGAGCGCCTGCTCGAGCGCGCGGCGCGCACGCGCGAGATCGCCGGCGAAACTCTCGAGCGTGCCCAGCTCCGCGCGATAGGTGGGATCCGAAGGATCGAGCGCGATCGCCTGCAGCAGGTCGGAGCGGGCGCCACGGACCTCCTCGCGCTCGCTTCGCACCACGCCGCGGCCGTACCAGGGGCGCGCGTCCGCGGCGGCCTTCGCCAGTGCGCGGCCGTAATCGGCCACCGCCTCGCGCCCGCGGCCCTCGCGCCGATCGATGTCGCCGCGCATCACCAGCGCGTCGACCGAGTCGGGCCGCTTCGCGAGGGCGGCATCGACCTGCGCGTAGGCACCGGCGGCATCGCCCGCGTAAAGCGCGGTGCGCGCGAGCGAGACCTGGAAGCGCTCGTCCGACTGGAAGCGCCGCGCGCCCTCCTCGGCCGCACGGCGTGCCGCCGCGAGGTCGCCGCGATAGGTCTCGAAATCGGCGAGCAGCAGCAACGCCACCGCCGGCGCATCGCTTCCCGAGGCGAGCCGGCGCACGGCCTCGTAGGCTTGCGCGAGGCGCTGCTCGCGAAGCGCCGCGCCGATGGCGGCGAGCGCCGGCGCGGGATGGCCCTGGAATTCGGCGTAGCGCGACGCATCCACGCTGAACGCGTTCACCCACTGCACGCGGTCGCGCGAGACGCGCAGGAAGAGCTTCACCGGCGCCTTGCCGGGCTCGGCGCGCGCCTGCTCGTTCGGATGCACGAGCACCTCGCCGTGCTCGTTGTAGAAGCGCACCTCGCCGTTGAAGACCGAAAGCGTGGCGGACCCGTCGTCGGCCACGGCGATCTCCCACTCGGTGCCGCGGATCGCCGCCGTCGCCGACGGCGTGCACACCGAGAAGCCCTCGGGCGGCGTGCGCGCCACGCCCCAGCTGCGCGAGCGCGCCTGCATCACGGTGCACTTCGTCTCGCGCGCCGACTTCTCGTCGAGCACCTGCATCTGGCCGTCGTGGTCGAGCGTCTGCGTGACGCCGTTCCAGAAGCGGATCTCCATGCGGCTCAACCCCAGCGTGCGCACGAAGTCCGAGGCGTAGAGCGGCTGCTTCACGTGCGCCGCGGTCCAGTCGATGCGGCTCTGCGGCCGGTACTCGCCCTGGCCCTGGAGGCCGACGATCTCGGCACGTTGCGCGGGTGCGGCGGCGGCGAGGCCCGCGGCGCGCGCGAGCGCCGCGACGGCGAGGCGAAGCGGCGCGCGCATCGCCTAGAAGACCTGCCGCGTGATGGCCTTGCTCGCGGCCACGCCGTTCACGGTGTAGTCGATGGTGCCGTCGTTGGGGTCGCTGAACGTGGCGGTGACGTGACCCACGGGCGCCACGTGCACCTGCGAAGGGTCGAAGGTCGGGCCGAAGGGCGGTCCGGTGACGAGGAAGAGGTCGCCGCTGCAGCCGTTGCCGCTCGCGGCGACCGCGCAATCGCTCGCGGTGTACCAGACGGGCTTGCCGCTCGCGTCGTACACGAACCAGGCGAGGAACATCTTGTCGTACTGCTGGCTGATCGCCATTCCCCAGCCCGATGCCGCCTCGCCCGCGTACCAGAGGTCGGTGTAGTCGATCGTCGGCGGGACCGTGCCCGTGCGAAAGAGCTGGCGCTGGATCGGCACCTTGCGCGATACGTTTCCCACCGTGTACGTCATCGTCGCCTGCGAGGGGCTGGCGAAGTCCACCTGCAGCGTTCCCGCCTTCACCACCGGGTTGTGGGAGCCGCCGGAGCCCACGCCGAAGAGCGGCGTCGCGGTGAGCTCGTAGAGATCGCCGCTGCAGCGGCCGCTGGTGAGCGCCGAGGCCGCCATGCGGCAATCCGACGCGACATACCATTTCGGGTTGCCGCTCGCGTCGTAGGTGTAGAACGCCGCGAACACGTGCACGCCGCGTTGCGTGAAGTCGACGCCCCATCCCGATTCCTGCTCGCCCGCGTACCACAGGCCGCTGAGGCTTCCCGGCAGCTTCGGGAACACGCCCGGGCACTGCTGCGCGCCCGGAACCTGCACCGCGTTCGCGTTGACGCCGCTGCTGATCATCGTCGATGCATCGGTGCCGTAGCCCACGAAGAACGTGGCGCCCGCGATCGACGGCGTCGAGGCGTTGTTGAGGATGGTGACCGACTGCGCCTGCGCGGAAAGCGTCGTGGTGATCGCCGGCGTGAGGTTCGAAGCCGAGGCCGCGCGCAGTTGCCCGGTCGCCGGATCGATCTGCGCGAGCACGCAGCCGGTGCTCGAGTCGTCCTTCGCACCAAGGGGCCGCAGGGCCGACTTGGCCGAATGCACGAGGCTGCGCGGCGCGAAGGCGAACACGTAGAAGCCGACGGTCTTCCCCAGGTTCAAGTCGCCGGCCGGCGGCTGGATCCGCGCCGTCGCGCTCGCCGACGTGGCCGTGATGTTCTTGTCCACCGTGATGTCGAAGGGCGGCGGCGAGACCGGCGGCGGCGTGCCGCCGGTGCCGGTCGCGGAAAAGGTGCCCGGGATGGAAAACGGGATCCCCTCGCCGCTCGTGCCGCTGAACACGAGCGTGCCCTCGCCGCCGTCGAATGTGCCCGAGTAGGAAACCGAGAGATCGCGCGACGAGCGCAGCGAGCAGGTGCCGTCGGCGTTCCGCGTGTCCTGCGAATCCGCGTTCTGGAGCACGACCGTGCCGGCGAAGCCGCCGCTCGACACGTCGAAACCGACGAAGCTGATCGTCCCGGACAGGGAAAACGTATTGCTGCATCCGCCGTCACGCTCGCTTCCGCTGTAGGTGCCGGTGCACACCGGCGAGCCGGCGCAGGTGAACGTGAACGCGACCTGGCCGCCTTCGGGCGTCGCGCCCGCCACGGAGCCGCTCACCTGCATGTGGGCGTAAGCCGCCGAAGCACTCATCAGCGTTCCCGCCACCTGGTGCACCGAGCCGTCCGTATCCCGGATGGTGTAGGTGACGTTCGCGACGACGCCGTCCGACGTGCCGCTGAAGCTGATGGCGTTGCTCGCGGTGCCGCCTTCGGTGGGTGTGCACGTGCCGTCGGGATTGCGCTGGTTCTCCCAGCTCGCGACCAGCACGCCGCTGCCGCTCACCGGTCCCGCGATGGAAAGGTCCGGCACCGAGAGCTGGATGGTTCCGGCCACCGCCGAAAGGTTGGAGCAATCCGCTTCCTGCGAGACGATCACGAATTCGCCGCTGCACGTCGGCGAGCCGTTGCATTCGAAGAAGAG
>JAICTR010000167.1 GCA_025936275.1 Burkholderiales bacterium | reverse complement strand
GTAGAGCACCGCCACGAAGAGCGGGATCGCCACGATCCGGCACCACGTGAGGAAGAGCGGGAAGTTGAAGCGCACCATGGTCAGTGCAGCTCCTGGTAGATGCGCTCGGCGAGCGTGCGGCTGATGCCCTCCACGCGCGCGAGGTCGTCGATGCTCGCGGCGATCACGCCCTGCAGCCCGCCGAAGTGCTCGAGCAGGCGCTGGCGCCGGCGCGGCCCCACCGAGGAGATCTCCTCGAGGCGCGAGGCGGTGCGCGCCTTGCCGCGCCGCGCGCGGTGCCCGGTGATCGCGAAGCGGTGCGCCTCGTCCCTCACCTGCTGGATGAGGTGCAGCGCGGGATGGTCGGGCGGAAGGCGCCGCGGCTGCTCCTCGCCGGCGAGGAAGAGCTGCTCCAGCCCGGGCTTGCGCTCCACGCCCTTCGCCACGCCCATCATCGGGATCTCGTGCAGCCCGAGGTCCGCCATCACCGCCTGCGCGGCGTGGATCTGCCCCAGGCCGCCGTCGATGAGGATCAGGTCCGGCACCTTGCCCTCGCCGTCCGCGAGCTTGCGATAGCGCACGCCGAGCGCGTAGCACATCGCGCCATAGTCGTCGCCCGGCTCCACGCCCTTCACGTTGTAGCGCCGGTATTCGGAGTTCTGCATCGCGCCCTTGTCGTAGACCACGCACGAGGCGACGGTGGCTTCGCCCATCGTGTGGCTGATGTCGAAGCATTCGATGCGCTGGATCGGGGTCTCGGTTCCCAGGAATTCCTGCAGCGCGGCGACGCGCGCTTCCTGCGTCGCCTGCGCCGAGAGGCGCTGGCCGAGCGCGAGGCCGGCGTTGCGCCGCGCCATGTCGAGCCAGGTGCGCGATTCGCCGATGGGCCGCGTGACGAGCTTCACCGCATGCCCGGCGAGCCCCGCGAGCAGCTCCTCGAGCGCCGCGCGGTTCTCGAGGTCCTCGCACACCACGCGGCCCGGCACCGGCTGCTGCGCGTAGTGCTGCGTGAGGAACGCCTCCACCACGGTGAGCGCGTCGCTGCCGGTCGCGTTCTGCGGGAAGAAGCTGCGATCGCCGAGATGCCGCCCGCCGCGCACCATGGCGAGCGTCACGCACCACACGCCCTCGCGCTCCACCACCGCGACGATGTCCACGTCGCCCGCGCCCGCCGATTCCGCCGCCTGCGAGGAGAGGATGCGCTGCAGCATGCGGATCTGGTCGCGGAAGTGCGCGGCCTCCTCGTAGCGCTGGCCTTCCGCCGCGGCGTTCATCTTGGCGCTGAGGTCCTCGATGACGTCGGTCTCCTTGCCTTCGAGGAATTGCTCGGCATGGCGCACGTCGCGCTCGTACTGCGCTTCGGTCACCAGGCGCACGCACGGCGCGGAGCAGCGGCGGATCTGGTGCAGCAGGCAGGGGCGCGAGCGGTGCGCGAAGACGGTGTCGTCGCAGGTGCGAAGCAGGAAGATCTTCTGCAGGTGCCCGATGGTGTCGCGCGCGCTCCACGCGCTCGGGAACGGGCCGAAGTAGCGGTTGCCCTTGGCGTGCGCGCCGCGATAGAAGCGGATCTGCGGGAACGCGTGGCCGGTGAGCAGGATGTAGCCGTAGCTCTTGTCGTCGCGGAAGACGACGTTGTAGCGGGGTGCCAGCGACTTGATGAGGTTGTTCTCGACCAGCAGCGCCTCGGCCTCGGTGCGCGTCACGGTGATCTCGGCATCGGCGATCTGCGAGACCATCATCGCCGTGCGCGGGCTGGGCAGGTGGCGCTGGAAGTACGACGAGACGCGCTTCCTGAGGTCGCTCGCCTTGCCGACGTAGATCACCTCGCCGGCCGCGTTCTTGAAGCGGTAGACGCCCGGCATGTTGGGCAACCCCGCGATGAAGCCGGGTTCCATCACGACTCCAGGCGCGCGAGGCTCTCCGTCGCCGCGAGGTACGCCGCGTTCGCCTGCAGCGCGGCGGCGGTGATCGCACGCCCGCGCATGCGCTCCAGCCTGCGCGCGAGCGAAGCGGCGACCGGGCGCCGCTCGAGCCCTTCGAGGAGCGAATCCTGCGCGCGAGGATCGTTGCACAGCAGCACCATGTCGCAGCCGGCATCGAGCGCCGCCTTCGCGCGGGCGACCGGGCCGCCCGCCGTGCTCGCCCCTTCCATCGAGAGGTCGTCGGAGAAGATGAGGCCGTCGAACCCGAGCTTGCGGCGCAGGATCTCCTGCAGCCACACGCGCGAGAATCCCGCGGGCTTCGCATCGACCTCGGGGTAGATCACGTGCGCCGGCATGATGCCGCCCATGCCGCGCGCGAGGCGCGCGAACGGCACGAGATCGGCCGCCTCGATCGCGGCGAGCGGCCGCTCGTCCACCGGCACCTCGAGGTGCGAATCGGCGCGCACGTAGCCGTGCCCCGGAAAATGCTTGCCCACCGAGGCCATGCCCGCCGCGGCGAGCCCGGACTGGAGCGCCTCGGCGAGCGAGGCGACGACCTGGGGATCGCGATGGAAGGCGCGGTCGCCGATCACGCTCGAGCCGCCATGGTCGAGGTCGAGCACCGGCGCGAAGCTGAAATCCACGCCGTGCGCCTGCAGCTCGGCGCCGATCACGAAGCCGATGTCGCGTGCGGCGCCGATCGCCCGCGCGCCGTCGCGATCCCACAGCTTGCCGAGCACTGCCATGGGCGGGATCGGCGTGAAGCCGTGGCGGAACCGCTGCACGCGCCCACCCTCGTGGTCGACGGCGATGACGAGCTCGGGCGTGCGCACCTTGCGGATCGCGCGCGCGAGCTCGACGAGCTGCCGCGGTGAGGCGAAGTTGCGCGCGAAGAGGATCACGCCGCCCACCTGCGGATGCGCGAGGCGCTCGAGGTCCCCGGGTGCGAGCTCGAGGCCCGTCACGTCGAGCATCACCGGCCCGGGCTTCATGGCGCGCCTCCTTCGAGCACGACGAAGGCCACGGCGACATCGTGGTCGTCGCTGAGGGAGAGGTGGGCGCGCGCAACGCCCAGCGACTCGAGGTGGCGCGCCATCGGGCCGCTCGGCACGATGAGCGGCTTGCCGCGCGGGTCGCGGCCGACCGTGATCGAATGCCACGTGAAGGGCGCATGGATGCCGGTGCCGATCGCCTTCGAGAACGCCTCCTTCGCGGCGAAGCGCTTGGCGAGGTGCCCCGCCTTGTCGCGCGTGCGCTCGTAGCGCGCCCGCTCCTCGGGCGTGAGGATGCGGCGCACGAAGCGCTCGCCGTGGCGGGCGAGCACCTCGGCCACGCGCGGGATCGAGCACACGTCCGTTCCGATGCCCACGATCACGGCCGGCTGCTCATCGGGACGGCGCTTCGCGGCCGTGCGCCTGCATCATCAACGCCTTCATCTCGCGTACGGCGTCGCGCATGCCGACGAAGACCGCACGGCTCACGATCGCGTGCCCGATGTGCAGCTCGCGCACGCCGGGGAGTGCGGCGATCGGCTCCACATTCGCGTAGTTGAGCGCGTGTCCCGCGTTGAAGCGCATGCCCAGGCCGCGGATCGCCTCGCCCGCGCGGCGCACCTTGTCGATCTCGGCGCGCACCGGCTCGCTTTCCGCGTCGCGGCCGCGCGAGTGGAACGCGTGCGCGTAAGGGCCGGTGTGGATCTCGCAGACGCGCGCGCCGATGCGCGCCGCGGCTTCCACCTGCGGCACCTCGGCATCGATGAAGACGCTCGTGACGATGCCGGCATCGGCGAGCTTCCTCACGGCGCCGGCGAGGCGCTTCTCCTGCCCCACGACATCGAGCCCGCCTTCGGTCGTCACTTCCTGGCGTCCTTCGGGAACCAGCATCGCCATCTCCGGCTTGATCGCGCAGGCGATGCGCACCATCTCGTCGGTCGCCGCCATCTCCAGGTTGAGCTTGATGTGCGTGAGCTCCCGCAGCCGCCGCACGTCCTCGTCCTGGATGTGGCGCCGGTCCTCGCGCAGGTGCACCGTGATGCCGTCCGCCCCGCCCAGGTGCGCTTCCACCGCCGCCCACACCGGGTCCGGCTCGTACGTGCGCCGCGCCTGGCGCACC
Source organism: Burkholderiales bacterium (assembly GCA_025936275.1). Classification (GTDB taxonomy): domain Bacteria; phylum Pseudomonadota; class Gammaproteobacteria; order Burkholderiales; family Usitatibacteraceae; genus Usitatibacter. The sequence goes on along the minus strand of JAICTR010000167.1, from coordinate 2,724 downwards.
GTGGCGACGTGGTCGATGTTGACGCCGAGCTCGATCATGGGGCGAGGTTCTGCAGGTCGCGCACCAGCGCGCGCGTCGCGAGCTCCTGCCCGTTCAGCGAGTGGTTGATCAGCAGGCGCATGAGCTGCTTGGCTTGCGCGACGGTCGCGGCGTCCTCGAACCGCCCGCGCTCGAGGTCGATGAGCGTGAGACCGCGCAATCTTACCGCATCGGCGCGTGCATCCCCGCCTTGCGCCGCGACCGGGCCGCGCTCCACCACGTACCAGTACTCGCGCCCCGGGTCGATCGGCTCGCCGCTGCCCGCCTCTCGCGAAAGCTCCACCGCGTAGCCCAGCTCCTGGAGCATGCGCAGCTCGAAGCGGCGCAGCACCACCTCGATCGAGGCGGGCGCCGCGGCGCGCGCCTCGGCCACCGCCGGAGCCGCGGCTGAAAGCCGGCGCAGCGCCGCGATCGCCTCGTCGTACGCGGTGAAGAGTCCTTCGTGCGGATCGTCGCGATGCGTGAGCTTGAGCAGCAGCTCGTTGAGGTAGAACGCCGAGAGCAGGCTCTGGCCGCCCAGCGGGGTCGCGGGCGCCGCCGGCTCCGCGGCCTTCAGCGTGCGCAGCTCCCCGCGCCCGAACCAGTCGAGCACCAGCGGCTGGAACGGCACGAGCAGGCTGCGATGCGCGCTCCGCGGGCGGCGCGCGCCCTTCGCGACCAGTCCCATGCGGCCGTGCTTCTCCGTCCACGCCTGGAGGATGAGGCTCGTCTCGCGATAGGGATAGCTGTGCAGCACATAGCCGCGGTCCATGCCGTGATTCTGAGGCAAGCGCGGCCCTCGTGCGGGCCGAAGGGGCCTATTGGAGAACGTCGAGCGTGCTGGTGACCAGCACGCAGGTGCAGCCGGTCTCGCTCCACACGCGCTTGTCGCCGGTCGGCGCTTGCGCGCGGTTGTAGTCGCCGGGATGGAGCTTGCGCTCGTCGATCCAGAGCTCGCCTTCCAGGAGGTGCAGCTCCTCGGTCCCGGCGTGCGTGTGGGCCGGGTATTCGCCGCGAGGCGCCAGGCGCACCAGCATGCTCACGCGATGGCGCTCCGCATCGCTCGCGAGGAGCTTGCAGGAGATGCCCGGAGCCACTTCGTCCCACGGCGGCTCGGACCACGGCCGCACCGAGGGCGGGATGGCAACGCCGCGGGCCTCTTCAGCGATGCGCGCGGCGAGGCGCGCGGCGATGGTTGGGCGCGCCGCGTCGTGCTTCTCCGCGCCGCCGGCCTGGGCCGCACGCAGCCGATCGAGCGCGTGGCCGCGCGCGAGCCGCATGATCCACGCGATCACGGTTCCGCCGTCGGCGTCGTAGGCATGGGCGCGCCGCCACACGTCGTGGAAAGTGTCGACCGTCGCGTCCTCGGCGAGCTCGCGCCGGGACGTGATGCGCATCGCGAGAGTGAACACGATGCGTTGCATGCGCGACTGCAACGCGTGCAATGCGGTCTGGCTTCCCGCGGCGACGGACCTCAGGAGCTCGAGCCACTCGCTTTCGGGGACGAGCGCATCACGCCGGCTCGCGTAAAGCACGTCGCCAAGGCGGGCGGGTGAAGTCAATCGATGTTCCTCGAATCCATGCGGCGCTCGACCAGACATCGATTGTCCCGCTTCGGGCCACGCGACCGCAAGCGAAAATCACGCGGCGGCAATTCCTACCGGTAGCCCAGAAGGCGCAGCGCGGCCTCGCTGTCCGCCCAGCCGCTCTTCACCTTGACGTGCGTCTCCAGGAATACCTTCGATCCGAAGAGCGCCTCCATCGCGTGGCGCGCCTCGGTGCCGATGCGCTTGAGCGTCGCGCCCTTCTCGCCGATCACGATCGCCTTGTGCCCCGGCTTGTCGACGTAGATCGTCGCCGCGATGCGGCGCAGGTTGCCCTCGACTTCGAACTTCTCCACGTCCACCGCGATGGAATAGGGAAGCTCGTCGCCCAGCAGGCGGAAGATGCGCTCGCGCACCAGCTCGGCGGCGAGGAAGCGCTCCGGCCGATCGGTGATCTCGTCGGGCTCGTGGATCGGTGGGCCTTCCGGAAGGAGCTTGCGCAGCTCGCCCATCAGCGCGCCGAGCTGCGTGCCTTTCGCCGCGCTCACCGGCACGAGCGCCGCGAAGTCGCGCCGCTTCGCCGCGGCGGCGAGCGCGGTGGCGACGAGCGACTTGTCGCCCACCTTGTCCACCTTGTTCAACGCGAGCACCACCGGCACTTGCGGCGGCAGCAGCCCCAGCACCGCATCGTCGCGCTCGTCCCAGCCGTGCGCGTCGATCACGAAGAGGATCGCGTCGACTTCCTTCGCCACCTGCCCCACGGTGCGGTTCATGGTGCGGTTGAGCGCGTTGCGGTGCTGCGTCTGGTAGCCCGGCGTATCGACGAAGAGCGCCTGGCAGCGCGCATCGGTGTGGATGCCGAGCAGGCGATGGCGCGTGGTCTGCGGCTTGCGCGAGGTGATCGCGACGTGCGCGCCCACGAGCCTGTTGAGCAGCGTGGACTTGCCCACGTTGGGCCGACCGACGATGGCGACGGTGCCGGTGCGGAACGCTTCGCCGCTCATGGCTTGCGCCGCCGCGCCGGCCGCTCGAGCTTCGCGAGCACGCCCGCCGCGGCGGCCTGCTCGGCGGCGCGCCGGCTCGCTCCCGTGCCGCTCGCCACGAGCGCGAGATCGTCCACACGGCATTCGACCGTGAAGGTCTGGTCGTGCGCCTCGCCCTC
>JAICTR010000111.1 GCA_025936275.1 Burkholderiales bacterium | reverse complement strand
CGCGCGGGTAGTCCTTCGCCTTCTTCGCGGCGTTGCGCTCGTCGATGAGCGCCTGCACGTCGAGCCGCGTATCGCTCCCGCCTTGCAGGAATGCCGCGGGATCCTGCCGCAGCAAGCCGAGCGTGGCGCCGAGCGCCTTGAGCTCGCCCGCGAGCGGCGCCGAGCGCGTGCGGTTCACTTCGCCGCGCAACTCATGCAGCACCGAGAACGCCACCGGCGTATCGAAGTCGTCGTCCATCGCGGCGCGGAAGCGCGCGGCGTGCGGCGCGCTCCAGTCGAGCTTCGCCGCCGGGTCGGGCGCCACCTCGCGCAGCGTGGTGTAGAAACCGCGCAGCGAGTTGCCCGCGTCCTCGAGCGTTTCCCAGGAGAAGTTCAAGCCGCTGCGGTAGTGCGCGCGCATGAGGAAGAAGCGCAGCTGCTCGCCGCCTTGCACCGGATCGAGCTTGTCCAGCACGTCGCGCGTCGTGAAGAAGTTGCCGAGCGACTTCGACATCTTCTCGTGCTCGATGTTGAGGAACGCGGCGTGCATCCAGTAGTTCACGAACGCCCGCCCGAGCGCGCCCTCGCTCTGCGCGATCTCGTTCTCGTGGTGCGGGAACTGCAGGTCCCAGCCGCCGCCGTGGATGTCGAACGGGCAGCCGAGCGCCTGGCACGACATGGCCGAGCACTCGATGTGCCAGCCGGGGCGCCCGGGACCGAAGAGTGATGCCCAGTGCGGCTCGTGCGGCTTCGCGGCCTTCCAGAGCGCGAAGTCCAGCGGATCGCGCTTCGCCTCGTCCACCGCGACGCGCTCGCCCGCGCGCAGCTCGTCCACGTTGCGATGCGAGAGCTTGCCGTACTCGGCGAAGCCGCGCACCGCGAAGTACACGTCGCCGTTCGCCGCACGGTACGCGAGGCCCTTCTTCTCGAGCGCGGCGATCATGTCCAACATCGCATCGACGTGGCGCGTCGCGCGCGGCTCCTGGTCGGGCGCGAGGAGGCCGAGGCGCGTGTAGTCGCGCCGGAACGCGCCCACCATGCGCTCGGTGAGCGCCTCGATCGACTCGCCGTTCTCGTTCGCGCGCTTGATGATCTTGTCGTCGATGTCGGTGACGTTGCGCACGTAAGTCACGCGATAGCCGGTCGCGCGCAGCCAGCGCACCACCATGTCGAACACCGTGAACGTGCGCGCGTTGCCCACATGGAAGTAGTCGTATACGGTGGGACCGCACACGTAGAGGCCCACCTCGCCGGCGACGCGCGGCGCGAAGCGTTCCTTCTTTCGCGTTAAGGTGTTGAAGAGCGTCAGCGACGACATGGGCGTGGAGCGCGGCGCCGGCCCGCGCAGCGACGATTGTGGATGCTCGCGAACGCGGGTAGAATTGCGTTTCTCATTAAATTCAAGGCATTATACACGATGCTTCAACGCGTTTCGGTGATCGTCCGGCTCGCCGCGCCCTGGGTCGCCGCGTGTGTCGCGCTCGCGGCGAATCTCGTCCTCGCCGCACCCGCCGACGACCTCAAGGAAGCGCAGAAGCTCTACAGCCAGGGGAAGCTCCCGCAGGCGCTCGAGAAGGACGAGCAATACCTCAAGGCCGAGCCGCGCGATCCGCAGGGCCGCTTCCTGAAGGGCCTCATCCTCACCGAGCAGAAGAAGACGCCGGAAGCGATCCAGGTCTTCCAGGGGCTCACCGAGGATTTTCCCGAGCTCCCCGAGCCGTACAACAACCTCGCGGTGCTCTACGCCTCGCAGGGCAACTACGAGAAGGCCAAGTCCGCGCTCGAGCTCGCGATCCACACGCACCCGACTTACGCGACGGCGCACGAGAACCTGGGCGACATCTACGCCGAGCTCGCGAGCCGCGCCTACGATCGCGCGCTGCAGCTCGACAAGAACAACACCAGCGCGAAGGTGAAGCTCGCGATGGTGAAGGACCTCTTCAGCGCGCAGAAGGTCGCCTCGCGCGCGCAGGGTGCCGGCGCGCAACCGGCGAAGGCCGAAGCGCCGCGCGAGAGCGCGAAGCCCGCGCCGGCGAAGGTCGAGCCCGCGCCCACGAAGCCGGAGCCGGCGAAAGTCGCATCCGCCGCGCCGAAGAGCGAGCCGCAAGGCAGCGCGCGGGCGAATGCGCCCGCGAAAGCGGAAAGCCCGGCCGCGGCGAAGGAATCGGCCAAGCCCGCCGCGAAGCCCGCCGCATCGGGCGATGCCAAGGCGCAGGTCGCCGCGGCGGTCGAAGGCTGGGCGCATGCCTGGAGCGCCAAGGACGTGAAGGGCTACCTCGCGCACTATGCGCCGGACTTCGAGGTGCCGAACGGCGAGTCGCGCGAGGCGTGGGAGAAGCAGCGCACCGAGCGCATCGAGCGCCCGAAATCGATCGACGTCGACGTGAAGATCGTCTCCACGAAGATCGAGGGCGACGAGGCGACCGTGAAGATGCGCCAGTCCTACCGCTCCGACACGTTCAAGGGCAACAGCAACAAGACGCTCAAGCTCGAGAAGTCCGGCGACCGCTGGCTCATCAAGCAGGAGCGGGTCGGGGGGTGAGCGTCCCGCTTCGCCTCCGCGCCGGCGCCCGCATCGGGGCGCGCGTCGCGGTCGTCGCGTTCGCCATGAGCGCCACCGCGCTCGCCGACGGCAGCCTCATCGCGCTTCCCTCCGCGCCGGCCCTCGCCAACCATCTCGAGGCGGCGCTGGTGCGCTCGATCGTGGACCTGCGCGCCGCGGCGCTGAAGAGCGCGCTCGCGCAGATCGACCAGGTGGTCGCCGCGCGCCCCGACTTCCGCCTCGCGCAGCTGGTGAAGGGCGACATCCTCATGGCCAAGGCGGGCCGCCCGGTGGCGTTCGCCTCGAACGCATTTCCCGCGCGGGAAGTCGCGCCGTTGCAGGACGAGGCGCGCGCGCGCCTGCGCCGCTACCTCGATGCGCCGCCGGTGGACGAGCTGCCGGAATCGCTGCTGCAGCTCGCGCCCAACCAGCCGTACGCGCTGGTGGTCGATACGTCGCGCTCGCGGCTCTATGTGTACGCCAACGATCTCGGCACGCCGCGCTACGTGACGGACTTCTACATCAGTCTCGGCCGGTACGGCGTGGAGAAGGAGCGCGAGGGCGACCAGAAGACGCCGATCGGCGTCTACACCATCGTCTCCGAGAAGGAGAAGGTCCCGGATCTCTACGGGCCGCGCGCCTTCCCGCTGAGCTATCCCAACGACTGGGACCGCATGCACGGGCGCAAGGGCCACGGCATCTGGCTGCACGGAACCATGTCGGCCACCTACAGCCGCCCGCCGTGGGCGACCGACGGCTGCGTCGTGCTCACCAACGACGACCTCGCGCGCCTCACCAAGTACGTGGACGTGAGCCGCACGCCGGTGGTGATCGGGCAATCGGTGCGCTGGCTGGACCGGCGCGCATGGCAGGGCGACCGCGAGTCCTTCCTCGACGCCTTCGGCGCGTGGCGCAAGGACTGGGAAAGCCGCGACACCGGCCGCTATCTCTCGCACTACTCGAGCCGCTTCCGCTCCGATTCGGGCGACCTCGCCGCGTGGAAGGCGCGCAAGCGCGAGGTGAACGCCGCGAAGTCGTGGATCAAGGTGGGCGTCGACGAGCTGAGCCTCTTCACCTATCCCGGCACGCAGGGCATGGTGATGGCGACCTTCGTGCAGGACTACCGCTCGAGCAACCTCTCCAACCGCACCGTGAAGCGCCAGTACTGGATCCGCGAGGCGGGCCACTGGCGGATCCTGCACGAGTCGGTCGTTTCCTGATCCCTTTCTTCGTTCTTCCTCCTCTCGCCATGCACATGCGCCGTTGGTTCCTCGCCTGTTCCGCTTTCGCCTTCGCGCTGCCGCTCGCCGCGGCGGCCGCCCAACCGCAGGCGCGCTGCGCCTCGCTCCTGAAAGGAAACGCACCGATGAAAGTGAAGCTCACCACCTCGATGGGTCCGATCGTCATCCAGCTCGACAAGGAGAAGGCCCCGGTCACGACCGAGAACTTCGCCAAGTACGTCGACTCCGGCCACTACGACGGCACGATCTTCCATCGCGTGATCGACGGCTTCATGATCCAGGGCGGCGGCTTCGACAAGGACATGCGCCAGAAGCCGACGCAGGCGCCGATCAAGAACGAGGCCGCGAACGGCCTGAAGAACGACAAGTACACGCTCGCCATGGCGCGCACCGGGGACCCGAACTCCGCCACGGCGCAGTTCTTCATCAACGTGAAGGACAACGACTTCCTCAACTACAGCTCGCCCACGCCGCAGGGCTGGGGCTACGCGGTGTTCGGCAAGGTGGTCGAGGGCCAGGCGACGGTGGACCAGATCGCCAAGGTCGCGACCGGCAACCGCGGCATGCACCAGAACGTGCCGAACGAGCCGGTGGTGATCGAGAAGGCGGAGTGCGTCGCCTGAGGCGCACGCTCTTCATCTCCGACCTGCACCTCGATCCGTCGCGGCCGGCGATCGTCGCGCAGTTCGAGGGCTTCCTCTCCGCGGTGGCGCCGGGCGCCGACGCGCTCTACATCCTCGGCGACCTCTTCGAGTACTGGGTGGGCGACGACGGGCTGGCGCTGCCCTTCCCGCGTCGCATCGCCGAGCGCCTGCACGCGGCCTCCGAGCGCGTGCCGCTGCGCTTCATGCACGGCAATCGCGATTTCCTCGCGCAGCAGCGCTTCGCGCGCGAGACGGGCGCGGACCTCATCGAAGATCCGAGCGTGATCGACCTCTACGGCACGCGCACGCTGTTGATGCACGGCGATACGCTCTGCACGGACGACGCGCGCTACCAGGCGTTCCGCGCGCAGGTGCGCGATCCCGCCTGGCAGCAGGCGACGCTCGCGTTGCCGATCGAGGAGCGCCTGGTGCTGGCGAACCGCATGCGCATGGAAAGCGAAGGGACCAAGCAGGCGACGAGCATGGAGATCATGGATGTGGCGCCCGATGCGGTCGAGCGCGCGTTCGAGGAATCCGGCTGCGACCTGATGATCCACGGCCACACGCACCGGCCCGCGCGCCACGTCCATGCCGTGGGCGGCCGCGATCTCGTGCGCTGGGTCCTGCCCGACTGGTACGAGCGCGGCGGCTACCTCGAGGCCACGCCCGAGGGCTTGCGGTCGGTCGACCGCTTCTGATCTGAGGATTCAAGCCGAAACACGGAGACCACGGAGAGCACGGAGGGCACGGAGGAAAAGCGGTGAATGAGCTTCGCCATATCGCCCGACTTCGCGAGCTCACTCATGGTTTTCTCCGTGTCCTCCGTGCTCTCCGTGGTCTCCGTGTTCCCGCTTCAGGAGCGAGCGCAGCGTGGAGCGCGCCGGTTCACTCGTCGAGGCGCAGCGTCAGGCACTTGGCGCTGCCGCCCGCCTTCATGAACTCGGTGAGCGGCGACTGCACCACCTCGAAGCCCTTCGCGCCGAGCGTGTGCACGAACTCCGGGGTGGCGCGATTCACCACCACGGTCTGTCCGATGCCCACCGCGTTGCAGGCGAAGGCGAGCGCGTCCTCCTCGCCGACCGCCATGCGGCGCGCGGCCGGAACGCGGCGCTCGATTTCGCGGCGCGAGGCGTCGTCGAAGGCGAGCGGATAGTAGAGGAGGTAGCCGCCGTCGAGCGGGCAGAAGCAGGTGTCGAGGTGGTAGAAGCGGCTGTCGACGAGGTGCAGGAGGGCGATGTCCACGTCGAGCCGCCCGGCGAGCACCTCGCGCGCGCCCTCGATCGAGCGATGCCCGTGCGCCATCCACAAAAGGTCCTGGCCGCGGTCGAAGAGCGCATCGCCCGCGCCTTCGAAGGGACAGTCGCGCGGCATCAGCGACACGTCGTAGCCGCGGTCCATGAACCAGTCGGCGAAGTACGGCTCCTCGTACTGGCGCTCGGGATAACGGAAGCGCGAGCACACGAACTGGCGCCCCTTCACGAGGCCCGCGTTCGCGGTGAACACCATGTCGGGGGATCCAGGCTGCGAAGCGACCAGGCGCACGGTGGCGCGGTCGGTGATCGCGTCGTAGAGCGCGCGCCATTGCTGCTTCGCCACCGCGTTGTCGATGCGCTTCAGGTTCCCGTGCATCCACGGGTTGATGATGTAGGCAACGTTGAAGTACTCGGGCGGGCACATCAGGAAGACGTGCCGCGAAGCCGCCATCGTCAGCGGCCCTCCAGGCCGCGCGCGAGGTCCGCCATGATGTCCGAAGGATCCTCGAGCCCCACGCCGACGCGCACCAGCCCTTCCGCGATGCCCGCCTGCTCGCGCTGCGCCGGCGGGATGCGCCCGTGGGTCGTCGTGGCCGGATGGCAGATGGTGCTCTTCACGTCGCCGAAGTTCGCGGTGATGGAGATCACGCGCACGCCGTCGATCACGCGCCAGGCGCCCTCGCGCCCGCCCTTCACCACGAACGAGAGCAGCGCGCCGCCGGCCGATTGCTGGCGCATCGCGAGCGCGTGCTGCGGATGCGAGGCGAGCCCGGGATAGTGCACGCGCTCCACCGCCGGATGCGATTCGAGCCAGCGCGCCAGCGTGAGCGCATTCTGCGACTGCGCGCGCATGCGGATCGGCAGCGTCTCCAGCCCCTTCAGGCAGATCCATGCGTTGAAGGGCGAGATCGCGGGCCCGGCGGTGCGCACGAACCCCAGCAGCGGGCCCTTCACGTGCTCCTCGCGGCCCGCGATGGCGCCGGCGAGCACGCGTCCCTGCCCGTCGATGTACTTGGTGGCCGAATGGATCACGAGGTCCGCGCCGAGATCGAGCGGGCGCTGCAGCACCGGCGAGCACATGCAGTTGTCCACGGCGAGGAGCGCCTTCGCCTTCTTCGCGATCTCGGCGAGCGCGGCGATGTCCGCCACCTCGCACACCGGATTCGAAGGCGTCTCGACGAAAAGGAGCCGCGTATCGGGCCGGATCGCCGCGCGCCACTGGTCGAGGTCGGGAAGGTCCACCCAGGTGGTCGCGACGCCCAGCCGCGCGAGGATCTGGTCGAGGAGCGGCACCACGGTGCCGAAGACGCCGCGCGGGGCGACGATGTGGTCGCCCGATTTCAGCAGGCCGAACATCGTGGTCGCGACCGCCGCCATGCCGGTCGCGGTGGCGACGCACGCCTGGGCGCCCTCGAGCGCGGCGAGCCGGTCCTGGAACATCGCGACGGTCGGGTTGGTGAAGCGCGAATAGATGTTGCCCGGCTCCTCGTTCGCGAAGCGCCGTGCGGCTTCCGCCGCGCTCGTGTAGACGAAGCTCGTGGTGACGGCGAGCGCTTCGGAGTGCTCGCGGAAATCGCTGCGCACGCCGCCGGCGCGCACGGCAAGGGTATCGGGCTTGAGCTCCTCGGCCATGCGCGAGCGCTCAGTCGACCCGCGAGAGGCCGAGGTCGAGCTGGTAGCTCGAAAGGCGCGTCTCCGGGCGCGATTCGCCGTCCTGCCGGCCGGCCTCGATGCCGTCGAGGTATTCCTGCGAAACGTCGCCGGTGATGTAGACGCCGTCGAAGCACGAGCAGTCGAAGCGCTCGATCGACGGATTCAGCTTGCGAACGTCCTCGATCAGCGCATCGAGCTCCTGGTAGATGACGGCATCCGCGCCGATGGCGGCCGCCACGCCCGCGGCATCGCGCCCGGTCGCGATGAGCTCGCCTCGCGTCGGCATGTCGATGCCGTACACGTTGGGGAAGCGCACCGGCGGCGCCGCGGAGGCGAAGAACACCTTCTTCGCGCCGCTCTCGCGCGCCATCTGCACGATCTCGCGGCTGGTGGTTCCGCGCACGATGGAGTCATCCACCAGCAGCACGTTCTTGTCCTGGAACTCGATCGGCATCGCGTTCAGCTTCTGGCGCACGCTCTTCTTGCGCTGCTCCTGGCCGGGCATGATGAACGTGCGGCCGATGTAGCGGTTCTTGATGAAGCCCTCGCGATAGGGCTTGGCGAGCTTGGTCGCGACCTCGAGCGCCGCGGGCCGGCTCGAATCGGGGATGGGCATCACCACATCGATCTGCTCCGTGATGCCGGAGGAGCGGATCTTGTCCGCGAGGCTCTTGCCCATGTTGCGGCGGCTCTCGTAGACGGAGATGCCGTCGATCACCGAATCGGGT
>JAICTR010000468.1 GCA_025936275.1 Burkholderiales bacterium | reverse complement strand
AAGCCCGACCCGGTGCCCACGCCGGATACGGACAAGCTCCTCGACCGCCAGCAGGCCTTCGGCTATACGCAGGAGGACCTCAAGATGCTCCTCGCGCCCATGGCGGTGACGGGCGAGGAGCCGATCGGCTCGATGGGCGACGACACGCCGCTCGCGGTGCTCTCCAGCCGCGCGAAGCCGCTCTACGCGTACTTCCGGCAACTCTTCGCGCAGGTGACGAACCCGCCGATCGACCCGATCCGCGAGCAGCTCGTGATGTCGCTCGTGTCCTTCATCGGGCCGCGGCCGAACCTGCTCTCGCCGGACCAGACCGAGCCGGTGGTGCGCCTCGAGGTCTCGCAGCCGATCCTCACCTTCGAGGACATGGAGAAGCTGCGCCGCGCGCATACCTTCACCAACGGCCACTTCCGCAGCGAGATCCTCTCCATGTGCTACCCGGCGGAGTGGGGCGCGGAGGGCATGGAGCCCGCGCTCGCGCGCCTGTGCGCGGACGCCGAGGACATCGTGCGCAAGGACGACGCGACCAACATCGTGATCCTCACGGATCGCGACGTCTCGCCCACCATGATCCCGATCCCGGCGCTCCTCGCCACGGCCGCGGTGCACCACCACCTGGTGCGCGCCGGGCTTCGCACGCGCTGCGGCCTGGTCGTGGAAACCGGCAGCGCGCGCGAGGTGCACCACTTCGCGTGCCTCGCGGGCTTCGGCGCCGAGGCGATCCATCCCAACCTCGCCTTCGCGACGCTCATCGACATGCGCCACGAGCTCACGCAGAAGGTCGACGAGAAGGAGATCGTCAAGCGCTACATCAAGGCCATCGGCAAGGGACTGCTCAAGGTGATGTCGAAGATGGGCATCTCCACTTACCAGTCCTATTGCGGCGCGCAGATCTTCGAGGCGGTGGGCCTCAACGAGAAGTTCGTCGACAAGTACTTCGAAGGCACGCCCACGGCGGTGGAGGGCATCGGCCTCGCGCAAATCGCCGAAGAAGCCGTGCGCCTGCACCGCATCGCCTATTCAGACGCGCCCCTGTACCGCGACCAGCTCGATCCGGGCGGCGAGTACGCCTACCGCATCCGCGGCGAGGCGCACATGTGGACGCCGGACTCGATCGCGAAGCTGCAGCATGCGACGCGCTCGGGCAACGCCTCGACCTACAAGGAGTACGCGAAGCTCATCAACGAGCAGAGCGAGAAGCTGCTCACGCTGCGCGGCCTCTTCCGCATCCACGAATCGCCCACACCGGTGCCCATCGAAGAGGTGGAATCGGCGAAGGAGATCGTGAAGCGCTTCGCGACCGGCGCCATGTCGCTCGGCTCCATCTCGCACGAGGCGCATTCCACGCTCGCGATCGCCATGAACCGCATCGGCGGCAAATCCAACACGGGCGAGGGCGGCGAGGATCCGGTGCGCTACCAGAAGCTGCCGTCGGGCGACTCCATGCGCTCCGCGATCAAGCAGGTGGCGGCCGGCCGCTTCGGCGTGACGACCGAATACCTGGTGAACGCCGACGACCTGCAGATCAAGATGGCCCAGGGCGCCAAGCCCGGCGAAGGCGGACAGCTTCCCGGCCACAAGGTGTCGAAATACATCGCGAAGGTGCGCCACACGGTGCCCGGCGTGGGCCTCATCTCGCCGCCGCCGCACCACGACATCTACTCGATCGAGGATCTCGCGCAGCTCATCCACGACCTGAAGAACGTGAACCCGAATGCACGGGTGTCCGTGAAGCTGGTGAGCGAGATCGGCGTCGGCACGATCGCGGCGGGCGTCGCGAAGGCGAAGGCCGACCACGTGACGATCTCCGGCTTCGACGGCGGCACCGGTGCCTCGCCGCTCTCGTCGATCAAGCATGCGGGAAGCCCGTGGGAGATCGGGCTCGCCGAGACGCAGCAGACGCTGGTGCTCAACAAGCTGCGCGCGCGCATCTCGGTGCAGGCGGATGGCCAGATGAAGACCGGCCGCGACGTCGTCGTGGGCGCCCTGCTCGGCGCCGACGAGTTCGGCTTCGCCACGGCGCCGCTCGTGGTCGAGGGCTGCATCATGATGCGCAAGTGCCTCCTGAACACCTGCCCGGTGGGCGTCGCGACGCAGGACCCGGAGCTCATCAAGAAATTCACCGGCAAGCCGGAGCACGTCATCAACTACTTTTTCTTCGTGGCCGAGGAAGTGCGCGAGTGGATGGCGAAGATGGGCTT
>JAICTR010000268.1 GCA_025936275.1 Burkholderiales bacterium | reverse complement strand
GGCGCGCGCTGCGGCGCCCGGCGCCTCGCGGCCCGCGCCGGGAGCGGCCCTCATGCGTGCCCCGCGTCCTCGGAGAGGTTCGCCGCGCTCACGCCGAGCAGGCCCATCGCCGCGTCGTAGCGCGACTCGGGCGGCGTGCGGAAGATGAGGTCGGTCGCGGCGCGCACCGTGAGCCAGCCGTTGCGCGAGATCTCGTCCTCGAGCTGCCCCGGGGCCCAGCCCGCATAGCCCAGCGCCACCATCTGCTCGCGCGGGCCGCTGCCGGCGGCCATCGCCTCGAGGATGTCGCGCGAGGTGGTGAGGCCGATATCTCCCACCGGGAGCGTCGACTTCCACGCGCCCACCGGGCGATGCAGCACGAAGCCATGGTCGAATTGCACCGGGCCGCCGAAGAACACCGGCTGCGAGGCGAGCACCGCGTCGCCCAGCGGAATCTTCACCTGGTCGAAGAGCGACTCGAGCGTGACCTCGATGGGCCGGTTCACCACGATGCCGAGCGCGCCGCGCTCGTTGTGCTCGCAGACGAAGGTGAGGGTGCGGGAGAAATTCGGGTCCGACATCGCCGGCATGGCGATGAGGAAGTGGCTAGTGAGGTTGATCGTCTGCATGGGCCACCGGTCGCGCATTTTAATCCGACGCGGGGTTTGGCTCAAATGCGGCGGGGAAGTTTCCCCGCGCCTCATTCGGAGACGACCTGGTCGCCGCGCGTGAAGGTCCACGTGCGCGTGATGTGCAGGATGTCCGTGTCGACGCGGATGTCGTCGGGGAAGCGCTCGAAGGGCGCGGCGAGGCGCACGATGCGGATCGCCGCCTGGTCGAGCACCTTGTGGCCCGAGGAGCGGTTGACCTCGATCGACTCGACCTCGCCGTTGGCGCGGATCGCCACCGTGAGCTGCAGCGAGCCGTAGATGTGCTTCGCCTTCGCCTCGGCGGGATAGTTGAGGTTGCCGACGCGCTCGATGCGCCGGCGCCACGCGTCCACGTAGCGCGCGAAGCGGTACTCGGTCGCGCGCGCGCCCACGAAGCGGCGCTTGGGCCGCTCCTGGTACGCCTGGTACTCGCGGCGGATCTGCGCCTCGAGCCGCGCGATCTCGAGGCTCTTGTCGACCAGGTCGCGCGCGTTCGGGTCCGCCGCCTTCGCGCGGGCCGTGGCCTGCGGCTCGACCTGCGCCTGCATCACCGCGGCCTTCGACTTCATCTGCGTCATCAGCCGATGCGCCTCGGCCTCGAGCGCCTTCACGCGGCTTTGCGCGGCATGCAGCTCGCGGCTCGGGTCGTGCGGATCCAGCGCGGGAAGCGGGGTCGCGGCGCGCAGCTTCCTGTCGGTGTTGCCGCCGCCGTCGAGGTTCGCCTGCGCGAGCGCATCGGCCTTCTCGGGTCGCGTCGCGCTCTTCGCGTTCACCAGCACCACGTCCATCACGTTGTGCGGCTCGTCGAGCCCGCCCACGTGCGGCAGGCGGAAGCCCAGGCCGAGGATCACGAACAGGTGCAGCGCGATCGACGCGACGACCGCGACCTGCATCGACGCGACGAGGCCGAATCGTTCGAGCAGGAAATCGGAAAAGGAGACGAGGGCGTCGGGGGAGGGCTCGCGAAGCTGCATCGGAGCCGCTACGCGGTTCGGTCGGGACGGCGCGACATGAGCGGGAATTTTAGGCTATTTGCCCGCGTAGCGGCACACCACGGAGGGCTCCCATCGGTCCACCTCGCCGAAGGCGACGCGCACCTTCTCCCCGGGCGCGAGGGTGGGCAGGCCCAGCGTGCGGCACACCAGCGGCAGGCCCTCGATGCGCACCAGCTCGTCGCGGATCACGCTCGCCTCGGCCGAGGCGATGCCCTGCTGGCGGATGAGCTCGAGGCACCAGTAACGCTCGAGCTGGCGCTGATGCTCGGCGTACGCATCGTAGGCGACCTCGAAGGCGCGCGCGGCCGCCTCGAGCTCGCCGCGTTCGTACGCGGGCCGATCGCCGCGCAGCGCCGCCACGAGCTGGCGCTGGTTCGCGAGGTCCGCGTAGCGGCGCAATGGCGAGCTCGTCCACGCGTAGTGCGTGACGCCCAGGCCCTCGTGCGCGCCGGGGTCCACCTCCATCCGCGTCTTCGCCGCGCGCTGGTTGCGGTAGATCGCGGGATAGCCGCGCTCGTCGAGGAGGCGCCCCCACGTGGCGTTGGTGTGGATCATGAGCTCGGCCACCAGCATGTCGACCGGCGTGCCGCGCGGCCGCGGCTCGATGCAGACGCGCCCGCCTTCGACGCGGAACGTGTAGTCGAGGCGATCGGGACGATCGTCCTTCGCGCCGCGGCGCTCGCGCAGCTGCCGCGCGAAGCGCCACAGCGCGAAGAGCTCCGCGCCCCACGCCCCCTCGACGCGGCCCGCGGCGACGCTCTGCGCGTTGAGCCGCGCGTCGAGCTCGGCGAGCCGCAGGTTCGCGGCGATCGCGACGCGCTCGAGGCGCGAATCGGACGCGAGCACCTCGCCGCTCGTGGCGTCGATCACCAGGTAGAGCGAGGCCGCCGGCACCGTGCGCCCTTCGCCGAGGGTGGCGCTCTGCACCGCATCCCGCGGCAGCATCGTGATCTTGCCGCCGGGAAAGTACACCGTCGAAAGCCGCTCGCGCGCCACCGCCTCGAGCGGATGCGCGCGATCGAAGAAGAGCGCCGGCAGCGCGATGTGCACCCCGACCTCGAGCCGGCCGCCGTCGAGCTCGCGCACCGAGAGCGCGTCGTCGATCTCGGTGGTGTCCGCGTCGTCGATCGAGAACGCGGCGGCCGCGGCGAGCGGCAGGCCCCGCGGGTCGCCCAGCGGCGGCGTCGAGGGAAAGCCGGTCCCCTGCGGGAAGAAGTCGAACGCGAAGCGGCGCAGGAAGTAATCCTCGGGGCCGCCCAACGCGCCGGCGTGGGCGAGCACGCGCGGCGCGGACGAGCCCATCGCGTGCGCGGCCTGGTCGAGCGCGCGCCACTCGAGGCTCATCTTGTCGGGCTTGAAGAGGAGCGCGTCGATCCTCGCGCCGATCGACTCGGGGAGCGTGCCCGCGGCGAGCGCGTGCGCCCACTCGTCGACCTGCTCCTGCTGGCGGCGCTTCTTCTCGAGGCCGGCGAGCGCGGCCTTCAGGTTCTCCTCCGGCGCCGCCTGGTAGCGGCCCTTGCCGCGCTTGTAGAAATGGATCGGGTTGGAATGCAACGCGAACGCCACCGCCGCGGCTTCCTGCGGCGTGGGCTCGCGGCCGAAGTACTCGCGCGCGAGATCGGCGAAGGCGAAATCGCCGGGGCCGCACACTTCCCACAGGAACTGCGGGTCGATCGTGCCGGCGAGCTCCTGCGCCTGCGCCATGAATGCCGCGAGCGGCTGGCCGTCGAAGCGCAGCAGCACGCTCCCCGCCTTCACCTTGGAGCGCTTGCCGTGCGCCGCCTCGACCTGGAACGAGGCGCCCGCCTCGGCGAGGATGGTGCCGACCCGAAACGCCCCATCCTCCTCGAAGAGCACCTGCTTCATGCGGCGGCCTCGCCCTCGCCAGCGGCCCAGGCGACGATGTCCGGCACGTGCTCGGTGAAGGACGAGAGCGCGTGGTCGCCGCCGCGCACCACGGTCTGGCAGGCGCCCGCGTAGAACGCGACCGCTTCACGGTAATCGAGCACCTCGTCGCCGGTCTCCACGATGAGCCAGTAGCGCTCGGGTCGCGTGATCGCATCGACGTCCATCGCCATCAGCTCGGCGACGTGCTCGACGGTGAGCTCGAACGCCTCGCCGGTGTAGAGGTTCGTCTGCGGCCCGAGGTAGCGCCCGAAGTGGCGATGCGGATGCACCGCGGGATTCAGCACCACCGCGCGGCAGCCGAGGCGCTCCGCGATCACCGTCGCGTAATAGCCGCCGAGCGAGCTCCCGACGAGCGTGAGGTCCCGCGCCGCGTAGGGCGCGCAGGCACGCGCCGCTTCCTCGAGGGCAACGGCCGGGCGATGGTGCAGCGCGGGCACGACGTAGTCGATGCCGCCCACGCAATTGCGCACGTAGTCGCCGAGCAGCGTCGCCTTGCGCGAGGCGGGCGAGCTGATGAAGCCGTGCAGGTAGACGATCGCCTTGGCGGCGCGGGAAACGGCGGGCATGCGCTTCGAAGGGGGCTCAGGGCTCCAGCGTGCCGCGGCCGAGCTCGACCACGCGACCGCCGACGAAGATCGCGCCGTCGCGCACGGCGAGCCGCAGCGTGGACGGACGGCTTACCGCCTCGCCCTGCGAGACCACGCGCTCGATGCGCGCGCCGGGACGCAGCGCGCAGAACCAGCCGCCGAGGTTCGCGCACGCGGAGCCGGTCGCGGGGTCCTCGAGGATCGCCGCGCCGCTCGGGAAGAAGAAGCGGCTCTCGACGCTGCCCGCGGCATCGCCCGCATCGCAGAACACGTACGCCATGCTCTGCCCGTCC
>JAICTR010000246.1 GCA_025936275.1 Burkholderiales bacterium | reverse complement strand
GCCACGGCGCGCTCGCACGCGGCATGCGCGTGCAGCTTCCCGAGGATGCGATGGGGCGCGCGCTGTCGTGGCGCCTCCTCGAGGAAAGCGGCGAGGCGCGCGAGGAGCGCTTCGATGCGCTCGCCCTCGAGCGGATCGAGGAATTCCACGCCGGCGAGGTGAGCGCCATCGCGTTCCTGCTGCCGCTGCCGCAGGACCTTCCCGAGGGCTATCACCGCATCACGATCCTCGCCGGGGCGAGCGTGTTGGGCGAGGGCCTGGTCGCGGTCGTGCCCGAGCGCTGCTACCTGCCGCCGGCGATCGCCGATGGCGGCCGCGTGTGGGGCGCGGCGCTGCAGCTCTACGGCGTGCGCTCGTCGCGCAACGCCGGCATCGGCGACTTCACCGACCTGCGCCATTGCGCCGAGGTGTGGGGTGAGCGGGGCGCGGGGATCGTCGGCATGAACCCGCTGCACGCGCTGTCGCTGCGCGATCCCGGCCACGCGAGCCCCTACAGCCCGTCGAGCCGCCTGTTCCTGACTCCCATCTATCTCGACCTCGAGGCGATCGACGACTTCGCCGAGATCGCCGCGGCCGATGCGGGGTTCACCACGCGCTGGCGATCCGAGTGCGAGAAGCTGCGCGCCGCCGCGGAGGTCGACTACGCGGCGGTCGCCTCGGCGAAGCGCGCGGCGCTGGAGACGCTCTACGCGCATTTCACGCGGCGCCACCTCGAGCCGGGCACCGCGCGCGGGCGGCTCTTCGCGCAGTTCCGCGCGAGCCGCGGCCAGGCGCTGCGCCACCACGCGCTGCACGAGGCGCTCGCGGAATTCCACGGCACGCACTGGCGGGAATGGCCCGCGGAGCATCGCGATCCACACGGCGAGGGCGTGCGCCGCTTCGCGCGCGAGAACCCGGCGCGGGTCGGCCTGCACGAATACCTGCAGTGGCAGGCGGACCTGCAGCTCGGTCGCGCGCAGGAAGCCTGCCGCGACCTCGGCATGGCGGTGGGCCTCTACGCCGACCTCGCGATCTCCATTGGGCCCGACGGCTCCGAGGCGTGGGCGAACCAGCACCTCTACGCGCTCGGCGCCTCGGTGGGCGCGCCGCCGGACGCCTTCGCGCAGCGCGGCCAGGACTGGGGCTTGCCGCCGCTCGATCCGGTGCGCCTGGCCGAATCCGCGTACGCGCCGTTCATCGCGACCTTGCGCGCCAACATGCTGCGCGCGGGGGCGCTGCGCATCGACCACGTGATGGGCCTCGCGCGCCTCTGGTGGGTGCCCGCGGGCTGCGAGCCGGGCGCCGGCGCCTACGTGCGCTATCCGCTCGAGGACCTGCTCGGCATCCTCGCGCTCGAGAGCCATCGCGAGCGCTGCCTGGTGATCGGCGAGGACCTGGGCACCGTGGCGGACGAGCTGCGCCGCGCGCTCGAGGCGAACGAGGTGCTTTCGTACCGGTTGCTGCTCTTCGAGCGGCACGGCGAGGCGTTCAAGGCGCCGGCCGAATACCCGCGCCGCGCGCTGGTCGCGTGGTCCACCCACGACCTGCCGACCTTCGCCGGCTGGTGGCGCGAGGAGGATCTTGCGACGCGCGCGAAGCTCGGATTGCTCGACGAAGCATCGCTTGCGCGCGAGCGCGACGAGCGGCGCCGCGGGCGCGAGGCGCTGGCGGCGGCGTTGCGGCATGAGGGGCTCCTCGCGGACGGCGCCCATGCGGGCGGCCCGCTCACCGACGAGCTCGCGGTCGCGGTGCAGGCCTTCGCCGCGCGCACGCCTTCCGCGGTGATGGTGGTGCAGATGGAGGACGTGCTCGAGGTGGCCGGGCAGGCGAACCTGCCCGGCACCGTCGACCAGCATCCCAACTGGCGGCGCAAGCTCCCGCTGCCGGTCGAGGCGTGGCCGCGCGATCCGCGCGTACGCCGCCTCACGCGCACGCTCGCGGCGATCCGCGGCAAGTCGCGCGCGCGGCGCGAGCGCCCCGCGGGCCTCGAGAAGGCGCGCATCCCGCTCGCGACCTACCGCCTGCAGCTGCACGGCAAGTTCACCTTCCGCGACGCGACCGCGCTCGTGCCGTACCTCGCGAAGCTCGGCGTGAGCCACGTGTACTGCTCGCCCTTCCTGCGCGCACGGCCCGGCAGCACCCACGGCTACGACATCGTCGACCACGACGCGCTGAATCCCGAGATCGGCACGCGCGAGGAGCTCGATGCGTTCGTCGCGCGGCTGCGCGAGCACGGCATGGCGATGATGATGGACATCGTGCCGAACCACATGGGCGTGCTCGCCGCCGACAACGCGTGGTGGCAGGACCTGCTCGAGAACGGGCCCGCCTCGACGCTCGCCGACTTCTTCGACGTCGACTGGCGCCCGCCCGCCGAGTACCTCGCGAACCGCGTGCTGCTGCCGATCCTCGGCGACCACTACGGCGTGGAGCTCGCCGCGGGGCGCCTCGTGCTCGGCTTCGATGCGGCGAGCGGCGCCTTCGCCGTGCACTACCACGCGCACCGCCTGCCCATCGACCCGCGCGAGTCTCCGCGCATCCTCGGCGCCGCGCTGCACGAGCTCGAGAATGCCGGCGAGGAAGCGGCGCACGCCGCGCAGGCGCTGCGCTCGATCGCCGCGGCGCTCGCGAAGCTGCCGCGCCGCGACGAGCGGCGGCGCGCGCTCGCCGACGAGCGCAACCTGCAGAAGGAAGTGCTGAAGGGCCGGCTCGCCGCCCTCGCGCGCACCAACGCGGCCGTCGCGCGCGCCATCGGGCACGCGGTGCAATCGATCAACGGGCGCGCCGAGGATCCGGGAAGCTTCGACGCGCTGCACGAGCTCCTCGAGGCGCAGGCCTACCGCGTCGCCTTCTGGCGCGTCGCCGCCGACGACATCAACTACCGCCGCTTCTTCGACATCAACGACCTCGCGGCGCTGCGCCAGGAGAACGACGCGGTGTTCGAGGCGACGCATCGCCTGGTGCTCGCGCTGGTGAACGAGGGCCTGGTGGATGCGCTGCGCATCGACCACCCGGACGGCCTCTACGATCCCAAGGAATATTTCGCGCGGCTCTTCGCCGGATGCAAGCGGCCGCCCTACGTGGTGGTGGAGAAGATCGTGGCGCCGTTCGAGAACGTGCCCGAGAGCTGGGCGGTGCACGGCACCACCGGCTACCGCTTCGCGAACGTGGTGAACGGGCTCTTCGTCGACGCCTCCGCCGAGGCGCGACTCACGCGCACCTACCACCAATTCATCGGCGACGAGACGCCCTACGAGGAGGTGGCGCGGCGCTCCAAGCGCCAGATCCTGCGCACCGCGCTCGCGAGCGAGCTCACGGTGCTCACCAGCAAGCTCTCGCGCATCGCACGCGCCGACCGCAACACGCGCGACTTCACGTTCAACACGCTGCGCGAGGGCCTCACCGAGGTGCTCGCCGCGTTCCCGGTCTACCGCACCTACATCGACGACCAGGTGCATCCCGACGACCGGCGCTACATCGACTGGGCGGTGGCGCGCGCCCGCGGCGAGAGCCGCGCGCCCGACGTGGACGTGTTCGAGTTCATCCACGACGCGCTCACCTGCGAGCTGCCCACGCGCTCGCCCGCGCTCGCCGCCTCGGTGCGCCACTTCGCGCGCAAGTTCCAGCAGGTCTCGGCGCCCACCATGGCGAAGGGCGTCGAGGACACCGCGTTCTACCGCTACAACCGCCTCGCGTCGCTGAACGACGTCGGCGGCGATCCGATGGAGTTCGGCTTTCCGCCCGCCAAGTTCCACCGCGCGAGCGCGCACCGCGCCAAGCACTGGCCGCACACGATGCTCGCCACCTCGACGCACGACAACAAGCGCTCCGAGGATGTGCGCGCGCGGATCGACGCGCTCTCGGAGCTCGCGGCGGGATGGCGGCTGCGCCTGCGGCGCTGGCATCGGATGAACCTCGTGCGCAAGGCGATGGTGGAAGATGCGCCGGCGCCCACGAAGAACGACGAGTACCTGCTCTACCAGGTGCTGTTGGGCAGCTTCCCGCAGGGCGATCCCGACGCCGCCGCGCTCGATGCCTACCGCGAGCGCATCGTGGCGTACATGCAGAAGGCCATGCGCGAGGCGAAGGCGCGCACCAGCTGGGCGCGGGTGAACGAGGAGTACGAAGCGGCGACGACGGCGTTCATCAACGCGCTTCTCGACACGCATGCCGCCAACCCGTTCCTCGAGGACCTGCGCGCCGCGGCCGCCGCCATCGGCTGGCTCGGGTTCCTCAACAGCGTCGCGATGGTGGCGGTGAAGTACACCTCGCCGGGCGTGCCCGACTGCTACCAGGGCAACGAGCTGCTCGATCTCTCGCTGGTCGATCCCGACAACCGGCGGCCGGTGGATTACGACGCGCGGCGCAAGATGCTCGATGCGCTCTGCGCGCTTCCCGAGGCGCCCGACGAGGCGCAACTGCGCGAGATCTTCACCGCGTCGGTGGACGGGCGCGCGAAGCTCTACGTGATGTTACGGCTGCTGCGGCTTCGCCAGGCGCACGAGGCGCTCTTCGTCGAAGGCAGCTACGCGCCGCTACGCACCAGCGGCACGCACGCACGCCATGTCGTCGCCTATGCGCGGCGGCGCGGGAAGGAATGTGCCGTGACGGTGGTACCGCGGCTCGTAGGCGCGCTCGGGGTGAAGACCGGCGAGCTGCCCTGCGGCGAGATGTGGGGCGATACGCGCGTGGAGATTCCGTTCCTTGCTGCGGACGCGCAGGTGAGGGATGTCCTCACCGGTC
>JAICTR010000355.1 GCA_025936275.1 Burkholderiales bacterium | reverse complement strand
GCATCGCCTGGCCGCTCGAGGGCGAGCCGCTCCTCAAGCCGAAGGATGCCGCGGGCGCGCCGCTCGCGCAGGCGGAAACCTTTCCGTGATCCGCGTGTTGGTGACCGGCGCCGTGGGACAGGTGGGCTCCGACGTCGCGCGGCTGCTCGAGGGTCGCGCGGAGGTCGCGGCGTTCGACCGCGCCTCGCTGGACCTCGCCGACCCGGATGCGATCGTGCGCTGCATGCGCGAGCTGCGGCCGCGGGTAATCGTGAATGCCGGCGCCTACACCGCCGTGGACCGCGCCGAAAGCGAGCCGGATATCGCGCACGCCGTGAACGCCCGCGCCCCACGAATCCTCGCCGAGGAATCGCGGCGCGCCGGCGCGTTGCTTGTGCACTACTCCACCGATTACGTGTTCGACGGGACGAAGGCCGGCCCCTATGTCGAGACCGACGGCACGGCGCCGCTGGGCGTCTACGGCGCGACCAAGCTCGAAGGCGAGCGCGCGGTCGCGGCGAGCGGCTGCGACCACGTGATCCTGCGCACCAGTTGGGTGTACGCGCCGCGCGGGCGCAACTTCATGCTGACGATGCTGCGCCTCGCGGAAACGCGCGACGAGCTGCGCGTCGTGGACGACCAGCGCGGCGCGCCCACCTCGAGCCTCGCCCTCGCCCGCGCGACCCTCGAGCTCTTCGGGGCGGACGCCGCGCGTCCCCTGGGGGCGGACGATGTGGCTTGCGTGGCCTCGCGTTCGGGCCTCTACCATGCGACCGCCGGCGGCGAGACGACGTGGTACGGCTTCGCGAGCGAGATCTTTCGCGAGCGGCAGGCGCGCGTGCCGTCGTACCGGCCGCCGCAGGTGATCCCGATTGCGACCCGCGACTATCCGACGCCCGCGCGCCGCCCGGCGAATTCCGTCCTCTCCAACGAGCGCCTCGGCGCCGCGTTCGGCGTGCGCATCCCGGCGTGGCGCGAGGGCCTTCGCGAAGCGCTTTCAGCGCTGGGCTGACTCGAGCCCTCGCGAAAGCGTGAAGCACACGGCGCCGTCGCGATTCGGACCCAGCTCCAGGCGGTAGCCCGCCTTCTCCGCCAGGCGCGCGGTGTTGAAGAGGCCGATGCCGAGGCCGCCCGGCTGCTCGGTGGGCTCGCGGAAAAGCCGCTCGGCCACGCGTTCGGGGACGGCGCTTCCGGTATCGCACACGGTGAGCACGACGGCGGCCTGCGAGCACGCGAAATCGATCGCGATGCCGACTCCCGGCTCGCGCGCGGACTTGGCGCGCGCGTTCTCGAGCGCGTTGTCGATGAAGTTGTCGAAGAGTCCCGCGGGCACCTGCGCGTCGGCTTCGATCACCGCCTTGGTGACGACCCCGCTGCCCTCGATGCGCCGCCCGAGCTCGTACCACCACGACCACGCGGTGACCGGCAGCTCGGCGGTCGCCACCTCGGGCGCGCGCAGCTTGTCGAGCGTTGCCTGCAGGCGGCGGCTCAGCTGCGGGAGCTGCCGCTGCAGGAGCGTCGTGTAGCCGTCCCCCGTATCGCGCGGGGCGATCGAGGTGAGCGCGTACAGCGACTGCAGCAGGTTCTTCACGTCGTGCGTGAGGCGAGCGCCGGTCTCGTGCACCGCCTGCAGGTACGCGTTGCGCCGCAGCGCCGTCTCGCGGCGCTTGCCTTCGTAGAACTCGCCCACCACCTGCGAGAGGAGGCGCATGTGCAGGAAGAGCGCGGGAGAGAGCTCCATCTGCGTATGGAAGACCATCTCCAGGCCGTGGACCATGAAGCGGCTCTGGTGGCCGCGCGCTTCGCCGAAGCGGCCCTCGCCCGCGGGCGAGCGCCACTCGCCGCCGCGGATCCACGGCAGCTCCGCCACCTCGCGCAGCGCCTGCTCGAGGAAGCGGCCGGGATCGACCTCGGTCTCGGCGAGCTCCGCGATGCGGCGCATCCACAGCTCGAAGGGCATGCCGACCGAGAGCAGGTAGCGCGAGAAGTACGTGCGCAGCCCGCCGAAGCCGCGCATCGGGTTCCACAGCACCGCGAGCACGAAGAGCGCGAGGCCGAAGCCGAGCACCGTGAGCGCGACCGACGCAAGGTAGTTGCCGCCCGTGAAGCGCGTGAGCGCGATGGAGCCCAGCACCAGCACGACGCCGAGCTGGAACACCAGCACCGCATAGAAGAAATCGAACACCTGCGCCGCCGCAGGAACCGCGGGACCCAGGGGCCAGAAGGCGAGGAGCGCCAGCATCGCGGGCAGGAAGAACTGCGCGAACCGGTCGACCTGCGGCGGCACCTGCTCGCCATGCAGCACGAGGCCGGGCACCGCGCGCAGCAGCAGCACCACCAGCACATACGCGAACGCGATGAGGTAGAAGCGGTTGCGCCGCGCCGCGTTCACCGTGAACACGCGCCCGCCGAGGATGCCGAGCAGCACCAGGAGCCACATCACGATCATCCATCCGGCCAGGAAGTAGAGGATCGCGAGCGTGATCGCCACCAGCAGCACCACCGAGAGCGGCTCCATCTCGTGCTCGGCGGCGAAGAAAGGCTGCCACAGCAGGAACAGCCCGAAGTGAACCAGCAGCCAGATTCGCTGGAAAATTTCGGCCGGTTCCGAGAACAACGCCGCATGCAATGCGAGCAGCATGGCGAGCACCACCCAGCGGGCGTTGGCGGCGAGGCGGTGGGCGAGCGAGGAGAGGGGCAAGGTGCGCGTCGCGGGGCGGTGCGGCCGAGAATAATGAAAAGCGGGCGAGGGCGCCATGCATCGAAAGCTGACGGGCTTCCGACGCGCCGTGTCGGCCACCGGACAGGTGGGGCCCCACAGCGGGCCCGCAGGTCGCCCCACGTAGCCTCGAAAGCCTTTCGAAACAAGGCGCTGCCACGATGGCACACCGATTGCTAGTGGTCAGGCATCCTCAGGGAGAGACAACCATGAAAACGCAAATGAAATCGCACATGAGATCGCAACAGGCGGGCTTCACGCTGGTCGAGATCGCGATCGTCCTCGTGATCATCGGCCTGCTCCTCGGCGGCATCCTCAAGGGCCAGGAGCTCATCAACAGCGCCAAGGTGAAGAACCTCGCGAACGACTTCCGCGTGATTCCCACCTACATCTACGCGTACCAGGACAAGTTCAAGGCGCTGCCGGGCGACGATGCCTCGGCCGACACGCACATCACGGGCGCCACGAAGGCCACGACTCCCGCGGGCAAGCAGGGCAATGGCGTGATCGATGGCAACTGGAACTCGACGACGGCGACCGACGAGTCGTTCCTCTTCTGGCAGCACGTGCGCTTGGCCAACCTGGCGGCGGGTCCGACCGCGACCAGCGACGCGACCTATGCGCCGACCAACGCGGTTGGCGGACGACTCGGGATCACCAGCG
>JAICTR010000262.1 GCA_025936275.1 Burkholderiales bacterium | reverse complement strand
GGTTCTCGAACGAGCCGCCGTACTCGTCGCGACGCTGGTTGGAAAGGGGCGAGCAGAACTCGTGCAGCAGGTAGCCATGGGCGCCGTGCACCTCGACCACGTCGAAGCCCGCCGCGAGCGCGTGGCGCGCGGCCTCGTCGAAATCGCGCACCGTCGCGTGGATCTCTTCCTTCGTCATCGCGCGCGGCGCCGGATAGTCGCCGAAGGGAATCGCGCTCGGTCCCAGCGTCTGCCAGGCGCCCTGCGAAGGCGCGAGGGGCTTGCCGCCGTCCCAGGGCTTCGCGCACGAGGCCTTGCGCCCCGCGTGCGCGAGCTGGATCGCGGGCACCGCGCCATGGCGGCGAATGAAATCCGCGACCGGCTTCCAGGCGCGCGCGTGCGCCTCGGACCAGATCCCCGCGTCCCACGGCGTGATGCGCCCGACCGGATTCACGGCGCTCGCCTCGACGCACACGAGCGCCGCGCCGCCGACCGCGCGGCTGCCGAGATGCACGAGGTGCCAATCGTTGGGCATTCCGTCCTCGCTCGAGTACTGGCACATGGGGGAGACGAAGACGCGGTGGGGAAAGGTGATCGAGCGAAGCGTGAGCGGCGAGAAGAGTCGCGACATGGTTTCTCTGCGGAGATGGGATGCGGAATCGGCGGCATGCGATGATTCCGAGCCCTTCATTCTAAGCAATTCGCGCTCGATCCCATGCCGCCGCAGCAGGTCCTCACCTTTCGCGCCGGTCCGCGAGCCGCGGCACGCATTCGCGAAGCGGGCCTGGATCCGCAAGACATCGAGATCGTCCCCGGCGCGGCGGGCGGGCCCAAGGGCCTGGGCATCGCGGCGCTCGACCGTGCGATCTTCGGCGAGTGGCTGCCGCGCGCACCGCGCGTGCGCCATCTCATCGGCGCCTCGATCGGCGCCTGGCGTTTCGCCGCCGCCTGCCGCCGCGACACGGTGGAGGCGCTCGACGATTTCGCGCGCCTCTACATCGCGCAGTGCTATCCGCCGCGGCCGAGCGCGCGCTTCGTCTCGCGCTGCGCGCGCGAGATGCTCGCCGCGCTCTTCACCGGGCGCGAGGCGGAGGTGCTCTCGAGCCCGCTCTACCGCCTGCACATCCTCGCGGTGCGCGGGCGCTGGCCGCTCACGCGCGACGCCTCGTGGTCGACGCCGTTGGGCTTCGGCATGGCGGCGATGGCGAACGCGCTCGGCCGCCGGCACCTCGCGCGCTTCATCGACCGCACGCTCTTTCGCGACGCCCGCGAGGCCCCGCCGTTCCTGCCGGTGGGCGACATCGCGTCGACCCAAGCCGCGCAATCGATCCGCTTCGACGCGTTCCACACGCACGTGGTGAAGCTCGATGCGGCGAACCTCGGCGAGGCGCTGATGGCCTCGGCCTCGATCCCGCTGGTGCTCGAGGGCGTGGCGAACATCCCGCAGGCGCCGCCCGGCGTGTATTGGGACGGCGGCATCATCGACTACCACTTGCACCTGCCCTATCACCGCGCCGAGGGGCTGGTGCTCTATCCGCACTTCACCGACCGCATCGTGCCCGGCTGGCTCGACAAGGGCCTGCCGTGGCGGCGCGCGCACGGCGAGTGGCTCGACAATGTGCTGCTGGTGGCGCCGTCGCGCGAGTACCTCGCGCGCCTTCCGCTCGGCAAGCTCCCGGACCGCAACGACTTCAAGCGCTTCGCGGGGGACGACGAGGGACGGATGCGCTACTGGCGCAGCGCGGTGGGCGAGAGCGAGCGGCTGGCCGAAGCGTTCATGGCGTTCGCGCGGCGGCCGGATGTGTCGCGGTTGTCGCCATTGTGAAAACCGGGGTCAGACCCTGAACCGGGCAACGGCAACACCAGGGTCTGACCCCATCAGTAGTTGAGGATCGAGGCGAGCCAGCGCTCCATCAGCGCGAGGTCCATGCCCTTGCGATGCGCATAGTCGGCGACCTGGTCCTTCTCGATCTTGCCGACCGCGAAGTAGCGCGACTCGGGATGCGCGATGTAGAAGCCGCTCACCGAGGCCGGCGGCATCATCGCGAACGAATCGGTGAGCTCGATCCCGGCATTCGCGGTCGCGTCGAGGAGCCGGAAGAGGTCGGCCTTCTCGGTGTGGTCCGGACACGCGGGATAGCCGGGCGCGGGACGGATGCCGCGGTACTTCTCGGCGATCAGCTCCTCGTTGGAAAGCTTCTCGTCGGCGCAATATCCCCAGTGCTCGGTGCGCACCCGCCGGTGCAGGTGCTCGGCGAACGCCTCGGCGAGGCGATCGGCGATGGCCTTCACCAGGATCGCCGAGTAGTCGTCGTTCGCGGCGAGGAACTCCTTCACCTTCGCCTCGACGCCGAGCCCCGCGGTGACTGCGAAGGCGCCGATGTAGTCCGCCACGCCCGAATCGCGGGGCGCCACGAAGTCGGCGAGGCACTGGTTGGGATTGCCCGCGGGCTTCTCGTTCTGCTGGCGCAGGTTGTGCCAGGTCGCGAGCACGCCCTCGCGCTTCTCGTCGGTGTAGACCTCGATGTCGTCGCCGATGGAATTGGCCGCCCACAGGCCGAAGACGCCGTTCGCGGTGAGCCAGCGCCCCTTCACGATGCGCTCGAGCATCGCCTGTCCATCGCGGAAGACGTTCCTCGCCGCCTCGCCCACCACGGCGTCCTCGAGGATGTCCGGATATCGGCCCGCGAGGTCCCAGGTCTGGAAGAACGGGCCCCAGTCGAGGGACGGCACCAGCTTCTCGAGCGGGTAGTTGGCGAGGCGCGTCACGCCGAGCTTCGCCGGGCGCGTGGCCGCGTAGCTGGACCAATCGATCTTCACCGCGTTCGCGCGCGCCGCTTCGAGCGTCACGCTCTTCTGGCCGCTCTTCCTCGCATGCTGCTCGCGGATCTTCACGTAGTCCGCGCGCACGCCCCGCAGGTATTCCTCGCGCTGCTCCTCGCTCGCGAGGCTCGAGGCGACGCTCACCGCGCGCGACGCATCGGGCACCCACACCGTCGGCCCCGGGTAGTGCGGCTCGATCTTCACCGCGGTGTGCGTGCGCGAGGTGGTGGCGCCGCCGATGAGGAGCGGCACGGTGAAGCCCAGGCGCTGCATCTCGCGGGCCACGTGCGACATCTCCTCGAGCGAGGGCGTGATGAGGCCCGAGAGGCCCACGAAGTCCGCGTTCTCCAGGCGCGCGGTCTCGAGGATCTTCTCCGAGGGCACCATCACGCCGAGATCCACGACGTCGAAGTTGTTGCACTGGAGCACGACGCCGACGATGTTCTTGCCGATGTCGTGCACGTCGCCCTTCACCGTCGCCATCACGATCTTGCCCTTGGGCTTGGGCGCGGTGCCGAGCCGCTTCTTCTCCTCCTCGATGAAGGGAATGAGGTGCGCCACCGCCTGCTTCATGACGCGCGCCGACTTCACCACCTGCGGCAGGAACATCTTGCCCGCGCCGAAGAGGTCGCCCACCACGTTCATGCCGTCCATGAGCGGGCCCTCGATCACCTGCAGCGGCCGCTCGTGCGCGAGGCGCGCTTCCTCGGTGTCCTCGACGATGTAGTCGGTGATGCCCTTCACCAGCGCGTGCACCAGCCGCTCCTTCACCGGGGCCTTCCGCCAGGCGAGCTCCTCGGCGACGTCCTTCTTCTGCGCCTTGTAGCTCTCGGCGAAATCCACGAGGCGCTCGGTGGCGTCCGCGCGGCGGTTGAGGATCACGTCCTCCACGCGCTCCAGGAGGTCCTTGGGGATCTCCTCGTACACGCCGAGCTGCCCCGCGTTCACGATGCCCATGGTCATTCCGGCGCGCGTCGCGTGGTAGAGGAACGCGGTGTGCATCGCCTCGCGCACCGGGTCGTTGCCGCGGAACGAGAAGGAGAGGTTGGAGACGCCGCCCGAGGTCCTCGCGTGCGGCAGGTGGCGGCGGATCCAGGCCACCGCCTCGATGTAGTCGAGGCCGTAGCGGTTGTGCTCCTCGATGCCGGTGGCGGTGGCGAAGATGTTCGGGTCGAAGATGATGTCCTCGGGCGGGAAGCCCACCTTCTCGGTGAGGATGCGGTAGCAGCGCTCGCAGATCGAGGTCTTGCGCTGGAGCGAGTCGGCCTGGCCCTTCTCGTCGAAGGCCATGACCACCACCGCCGCCCCGTAGCGGCGCGCGAGCCTCGCCTGCTGCACGAACTCCTCCTCGCCGCTCTTGAGCGAAATCGAGTTCACGATCGACTTGCCCTGCACGCACTTCAGGCCCGCCTCGATCACGCTCCACTTGGAGCTGTCGATCATGATCGGCACGCGCGCGATGTCGGGCTCGGCCGCCACGAGCTGCAGGAAGCGCGTCATCGCCGCCTGCGAGTCGAGCATCGCCTCGTCCATGTTGATGTCGATCACCTGCGCGCCGTTCTCCACCTGCTGGCGCGCGACCGAGAGCGCCTGCGCGTAGTCGCCGGCGAGGACCATGCGCGCGAACGCCTTGGAGCCGGTCACGTTGGTGCGCTCGCCCACGTTCACGAAGAG
>JAICTR010000326.1 GCA_025936275.1 Burkholderiales bacterium | reverse complement strand
GCAAGCGCGACGCCGTGCGCCTGGTGGTCGAGATGCAGGAGAAGGCCGGCATCGACGTGGTGACCGACGGCGAGCAGACGCGCCGCCACTTCGTGAACGGCTACATGGAAAAGCTCGAGGGCATCGACTTCAAGAACCTGAAGACGGTGCACATCCGCAACCGCTACGACGCCGACGTGCCGCGCGTGGTGGCCCCGGTGCGCCGGCCCGCGCCCGTGCATTCGGACGAGGTGCGGTTCCTGCGCTCGCAGACCGAGCACGCGATCAAGTTCACGCTGCCCGGCCCGATGACGATGGTCGACACGCTCTACGACGAGTACTACAAGAGCCGCGAGAAGCTCGCCATGGCGTTCGCGGAGATCCTCAACACCGAGGCGCGCGAGCTGGAAGCGCTCGGCGTGGACGTGATCCAGTTCGACGAGCCCGCCTTCAACGTCTACTTCGACGAGGTGCGCGACTGGGGCATCGCCGCTCTCGAGCGCGCGCGCCAGGGCCTCAAATGCAAGACCGCGGTGCACATCTGCTACGGCTACGGCATCGAGGCGAACATCACCTGGAAGAACGCGCTCGGCAAGGAGTGGCGCCAGTACGAGCAGACCTTCCCGCTGCTCGCGAAGTCCGCCATCGACCAGGTGTCGCTCGAATGCGCCAACTCGCGCGTGCCGATCGACCTCATATCGCTCCTCGAGGGCAAGGACGTGCTGGTGGGCGCGATCGACGTCGCCACCAATCGCGTCGAGACGCCCGAGGACGTGGCGAAGGTGATCCGCGCGGCGCTGAAGCACGTGCCCAAGGAGCGGCTCTATCCGTGCACCAACTGCGGCCTGGTGCCGCTGTCGCGCGAGGTGGCGGCCGGGAAGCTGGCGGCCCTCGGCGCGGGCGCGGCGCTGGTGCGCGCGGAACTTGTCTGAGGCGCGGCGCTCCATCGGGATGAGGAGGTCCCCATGGATCGCGCGGTGCTGGTCGCCCTGTTGGTCGGTGTCGCGGTGGTCGTCGCGTACCTGGTGGTGATGCGCGTCTTCTTCAACGAGAGCAAATCGCTCGACCGCAAGATCGACTACACGAAGATGCGCAAGTGGAAGGACGAGGACTGACTCACGCGGCGCGCGCGATGAGCACCGCGTTGGTGCCGCCGAAGGCGAACGAGTTGGACATCACGGCGCCGAGCGGCACGGCGCGCGCCCCCTCCGCGACGTAGTCCAGGTCGCATTCGGGATCCGGCGCGCGCAGGTTCCTCGTGGGCGGCACCATGCCCCGCCCCAGCGCGAGGATCGCGGCCGCCATTTCCAGCGCGCCCGCCGCGCCCAGCAAGTGCCCGTGCATCGATTTCGTGGAGCTCACTGGCACACGCGCCGCATGGGCGCCGAGCACGCGCTTGATCGCCGCCGTCTCCACCGCGTCGTTCGCCTGCGTCCCGGTGCCGTGCGCGTTCACGTAGCCGATGTCGCCGGGCGCCATGCGCGCGTCGGCGAGCGCGAGCCGCATCGCCGCGGCCTGTCCCTCGACGCTCGGGCGCGTGAGGTGCACGCCATCGGTCGCGAGCCCGTAACCCGCGATCTCCGCGTGGATGTGCACGCCCCGCGCCGCCGCGCGCTCGCGCTCCTCGAGCACGAGCATCGCCGCGCCCTCGCCCAGCACCAGTCCCGCGCGATCCTTCGCGAACGGCTTGCACGATGCCGAAGGATCGGCGGGATCGGCCGGCGCGAGCGTGCGCAGCGCCTCCCACGCCTTCATCGTGCCGAAGTTGAGCGGCGCCTCAGCGCCGCCCGCGATCATCGCGTCCGCCTCGCCGTGGGCGATGCGCCGCGCCGCCTCGCCGATCGCCACCGCCGATGACGAGCACGCGGTCGAATAGGTGAGGTTCGGCCCTTCGAGCCGGTGCTCGAGCGCGATCCATGCGGCGGGCGCGTTCGCCATCGAGAGCAGCACGGTGAAGGGCTTCAGGCGATCCGAGCCCTCGCCGTAGAGCGTGTGGTAGCCGTCGTCGGTCGCATGCGCCCCGCCCATGCCGGTGCCGACGAAGACGCCCCCTCGCGCGCGATCGAGGCCGTCGAGGAAGCCGCGTGCCTCGCCCACCGCCTGCGCCGCGGCGACGAGCGCGAGCTGGCTCACCCGGTCGAGCATGCGCACGCGCGCCGCATCGAAATGGCGCGCGGCATCGAAATCGACGGGCGCGCCGACCGGGCTCGCGAGCCGCTCGTGGAAGCGCCCGGAGAGGCGCCGCACGCCGGAGCGTCCCGCCGCGAGCGCCTCGAAGAAGCTCGCCGCGTCGTTGCCGAGCGGGGAGACGACGCCGATGCCGGTGACGACGACGCGCCTCATGGCGCCGCCTCGCCCGCGCCCTGCGCCTGCGCGGCGAGGAGCTCGTCCACGTAAGCCGCGAAATCGCCGAGCGTCTTCACGCGCGCCATGAGCTGCGCGGGCTCTGCGCCGATGGTGACGCCGAACGCGTCCTCGACGGCGAACGCGAGCTCGATCATGCGCAGCGAATCGATCTCGAGCGACTCGAGCGTGGCCTCGGGCACGAGGCGCACCGGATCGAGCGCGAGCTCGGCGGCGAGGAGCTGCGCGAGTCGCTCGAAGGTGCTCATGGGCGATCGGCCATCGGCAGGGGCGCACTCTTGCCGCTCGCGCGCGCGCCCCACGCGAGCATCGCGGGCGCCGCGCCGAGGAGCGCCACGCATGCGGCGGGCGCCCGGCGGGTCGCGTGCGCGAAGAGCGAGGAGGCGCGCACGCGCGCGGCGAACTGCGAGCGCCAGCGCCGCTCGTAATCGCGCGCCGCGCCGGCGAGAGCCGCGCCATCGCGGCGGTCGCCCGCCTCATCGAGCGCCTCGCCGAGCAGCCACGCGGACTGGATCGCCATGCCGATGCCCTCGGCGACGAGCGGATGCGCCTCGCCCGCGGCATTGCCCACCGCGAAGACGCGCGCGGGGGCGCGCACGCGGATGCCGGGACGAATCGGTCCCGCCGCGAGCCATGCGCCCTCGCGCCACGCGCCGACAAGCGCGGAGCGCACGCCACGCGAACAAGCGAGCACGTGCGCGAGCACCGCCTCGCCCGCGTTCGCGCCGGGCTGCGCCGCGCGCAGCCTCAGCAGCGCATCGCGCCGCACGCAGCACGAGAACGTGACGCGCCCCGCGTCGCTTTCGACCAGGCCGCCGTAGCCTCCGGGAAAGAGCACCAGCGGCATGAGCCCCGCCGCGAGGCGCGCGCCGACGAAGCGTGCCTTGAACGCGAGCAGGTCGCCCGGCGCATGGGGCTCGCGCTCGCGCTGCGTCGGAAGCGGCCCGTGCTCCCACGAGCCGTGCGCGGCGATCGCGCGCGGGGCGCGAAGCTCGCGGTCGCGATCGCCCGCGCGCACCACGAGATGCGCGGCCTCGTCGCTCACGCGCGCCTCGATCACGGTCCACGGCTGCAGCACCTCGGCGCCCGCGCGGCGCGCATGCTCGAGGAGCGCCGCGTCGAGCGATTCGCGTCCCAGCGCGCGTCCCCAGTCGAGGCCGGCGCGCGGCATGGCGACATCCACCACCGTGTGCGCGGCGAAGAGGCCCACGCGCCGCACCGCCGGACCGACGCGCGGCTCGAGCTCGTCCGCGACGCCGAGCGCGCGCAGCACCGGCCAGGCCGCGGCCGAGACGTACTCGCCGCATACCTTGCGGCGCGGGAAGCGCGCCTTCTCGACGATC
>JAICTR010000071.1 GCA_025936275.1 Burkholderiales bacterium | reverse complement strand
GCTTCGCGACCTTGTAGATCAGGCGGATCTGCAGGTGGTCCTGCAGGTTCTCGCCCACGCCGCGAAGGTCCGCGACCACGGGGATGCCGTGGGCGGCGAGGAGCGGCGCGGGGCCGATGCCGGAAAGCTGCAGGAGCTGCGGGCTCTGCACCGCGCCCGCGCACAGGATCACCTCGCGCGTGGCGTGCGCCTCCTCGAGCGCGCCGCCGAGCCGATATTCGACGCCCGACGCGCGCGTTCCCTCGAACAGAACGCGCGTCGCGTGCGCATCGGTGCGCACCTCGAGGTTCGCGCGCGAAAGCGCCGGACGCAGGTAGCCCACCGCGGTGCTGCAGCGCAATCCGCGCCGCGTGAAGAGCTGGTAGTAGCCGACGCCTTCCTGGCGCGCGCCGTTGAAGTCGTCGTTGCGCGCGACGCCCAGCTCCCCGGCGCCGCGGATGATCGCCTCCATCAGCTCGTGCGGGCGCCCGATGTCCGAGCACCACTGCGGCCCTTCGGCGCCGTGCCACGCGTCTGCGCCGCGCGTGTTGTGCTCCATGCGCCTGAAGAGAGGCAGCACGTCGTTCCATCCCCAGCCGGTGTTGCCATGCGCCGCCCAGCCGTCGTAGTCCTCGCGTTGTCCCCGCACGTAGATGAGCCCGTTGATGGAGCTCGAGCCGCCGAGCCCGCGGCCGCGCGGCCAATAGAGCTTGCGTCCCGCCATGCCGGCATCGGGCTCGGTCTCGAAGCGCCAGTTGTAGCGCGGGTGGAACATCGTCTTGCCGTAGCCCACCGGGATGTGGATCCACGGATAGCGGTCGCGCGGTCCGGCCTCGAGCAGCAGCACGCGATGGCGGCCGTCCTCGGAAAGGCGGTTCGCGAGCACGCAGCCCGCGGTGCCGGCGCCGACGATCACGTAGTCGAAGTTTGATGGGGTCATAAGCGAATTCGTGGCGCGGCGCGCGAGGGCGGCGCTTGTCGTTTGTGTCTGGCGTGTCTAGCATAGGCTCGCAATTCCTCACCGCACAACGAAGCGCGCACTGTGGAGCGCGCCGGCCGATCGATTCGACGCTGCACACGACGACGAGGGGGAAACATGCAAGCGAAATGGTGGTCGCGATTCGCGGTTCTCGCCCTGGGCGCGATGCTCTTCGCCAGCGGCGCGCAGGCGCAGCAGCAGAAGACCTACACGTTGCGCATCCAGACCGCGGTTCCCGCCGCGAGCGTGTACTACGAGCTCCTCAAGCATTTCGGCGAGCGCGTGCAGAAGATGTCGGGCGGGCGGCTGAAGACCGAGGTCCTTCCCGACGGCGCCATCGTCTCCGCATTCGAGATCCTCGATGCCGTCGACAAGGGCGTGGTCGAGGGCGGCTTCGCCTGGACGCACTACTGGTCGGGCAAGAACCCCGCCGCGGGCCTCTTCAGCAATCCGATGGCGGGCGCCGGCGTGGGCCTCGACCAGATCTCGCACATGGCGTGGCTCTACGAGGGCGGCGGCAACGCGCTCTACCAGAAGCTCTTCACCGACGTGCTCAAGGTGAACATCAAGGCGTTCATGATCCAGCCGATGGGGCCCGATCCGCTCGGCTGGTTCAAGCGGCCGATCACGAGCACCGCGGACTTCAAGAAGTTCAAGTACCGCGCGCCGCCCGGCATCACCGGCGAGATCTTCAAGGAGATGGGCGTCTCTGCCGTGGCGCTCCCCGGCGGCGAGATCGTGCCGGCGGCGCAGCGCGGCACCATCGATGCGGCGGAATGGATCGGCCCGGCCGACGACCTCAACCTCGGCCTGCAGACCATCTGGAAGTACTACTACCTGCAGGGCCTGCACCAGTCCACCGACGTGGGCGACCTCTACATCAACGGCGATTTCTGGAAGAAGCTCCCGCCCGACATCCAGGCGATCATCGAGACGGCCGCGATGGCGTCGATCGCCGAAACGTACATGTACAACGTGGCGAAGAACGCCCAGGCGGTGGTGAAGCTGCGCGACCAGTACAAGGTGCAGGTGCTCGACACGCCGAGCGACTTCTTCCCGGAATTCGTGCGCGCCACCAACGTCGTGCTCGACCGCTACGCCGCGAAGGACGCCTACTTCAAGCAGGTGCTCGACTCGCAGCGCAAGTTCGCGGCGGTGGCGGTGCCCTACTGGACGAAGATCCTCGACCTGTACTCGAAGCTCGGCCACGCGGCGCTCGAGCACAGCGCCATCGCGCCGAAGAAGTGAGCACGCGGCGCATCCCGCAAGGAGGGCGCGCGTCGCGCCCTCTTTTTTTGCCCGCGCAGAGGGAGGAAGCATGAACGCACAGTCGGCGGGCGGCGTCGCGGCCGTCATCCGCGCGCTCGACGGGTTGAGCGAATGGACCGGGCGCATCGTCTCATGGCTCATCATCCCGATGGTGGCGAGCCTGGTGTACGAGGTGACCGCGCGCTACATCTTCGATGCGCCGACGGTCTGGGCGTACGACATGACGTTCATGCTCTACGGCACCTTCTTCATGGTCGGCGCCGCCTACACGCTCAAGCACAAGGGCCACATCCGCACCGACTCGTTCTACGGCGGCTGGTCGCCGCGCACGCAGGGCTGGGTGGACATCGCCTGCTACCTGATCTTCTTCTTCCCGCCGCTCATCGCGTTCCAGGTCGTCACCTGGGATTACTTCGTGCGCTCGTGGCAGCAGAGCGAGCGCATCATGACCAGCCCCTGGATGCCGATCGTCTATCCGTTCAAGGGGATGATGCCGCTCGCGACGCTGCTGCTCCTCCTGCAGGGCGTCTCCGAATTCCTGAAAAGCGTGCACGCGGCGCTCAAGGGAGAGTGGGCATGAGCCCGGAATGGATCGGCATCCTCTCGCTCGGGATCCTCTTCGTCGCGATCTTCATCGGCTTCCCGATCGCCTTCACGCTGATCGCCATCGGCCTGGGCGTGGGCTACTTCGCGCTCGGCAAGATCGCGCTCTACCTCATGACGCTGCAGTTCTTCGGCGTGATGCGCGATCCCACGCTCGCCTCGGTGCCCTTCTTCCTCTTCATGGGCTACCTCCTCGAGCAGTCGGGATTGATGGAGCGCCTGTTCCGCGCGGTGCAGCTGATGCTCGCCTCGGTGCGCGGCTCGCTCTACCTCGCGGTGCTCATCACCGCGACGATCTTCGCCGCCGCGACCGGAATCGTGGGCTCCTCGGTGACGCTCCTCGGCGTGATGGCCGCGCCGGCGATGAAGCGCAGCGGCTACGACGTGCGCCTCTCGGCGGGCGCGATCGCCGCCGGCGGCACGCTGGGCATCCTCATCCCGCCCTCGGTGATGCTGATCGTGATGGGACCGGTGGTGGGCGTCCCCACCACGGACCTCTTCGCCGCGGCGGTGATCCCCGGCCTGCTGCTCTCGAGCCTCTACATCTTCTACGCGCTGCTGCGCAGCTACCTCAACCCCAAGCTCGGCCCGGCACTGCCGATGGAGGAGCGCGCCGAGAGCTTCGGACTGGTGGTGAAGGAGCTGGTGCTCGGCGTGGCGCCGGTCGTGGTGATCATCCTCGCGACGCTCGGCGTGATCCTCGCCGGCATCGCGACGCCGACCGATGCGGGCGCGGTGGGCTCGTTCGCCGTGCTGGTGCTCACGCTCGCGTACCGGCGCCTCACCTGGGAGAAGATGAAGATCGCGGTGTACTCGACGCTCAAGGTGTCGAGCATGATCCTGCTGCTGGTCGCCGCGTCGAACTACTTCGGCGCGGTGTTCTCGCGGCTCGGGAGCGCCAACCTCATCGCCGAGTCGCTCCTCAACCTGAACCTTCCGCCGACCGCGATGCTGCTCCTCATCCTCGGCGTGATCTTCCTCCTCGGCTGGCCGCTCGAGTGGGTGCCGATCGTGCTGATCGTGGTGCCGATCCTGCTGCCGCTGGTACAGAAGCTCGGCATCGACCTGGTGTGGTTCTGCACGCTGGTGGCGGTGTGCCTGCAGACCGCGTGGCTCTCGCCGCCGGTGGCGCTCTCCGCCTACTTTTTGAGAGGCGTGGTGCCCGACTGGTCGCTCAAGGACATCTACGCCGGCATGCTGCAGTTCATGGTGCTGCAGGTCGCGGGATTGCTGCTGGTGCTCTTCTTCCCGCAGCTGGCGCTCTGGCTGCCGTCGCTGCTGCGCAACTGAGCCGCGCGATCAGCTTGCCGCGCCGGCGGGCGCCGTGGCAGCGTCGAGGAGCTTCAGCCGCTGCACCTTGCCCGAGGGGCCGCGCGGCAGCTCCTCGACGAAGCGGATCACCTTCGGCGTCTTGAACGGGCCGAGGTGCTCGACGCAGAAGTCGCGCAGCTCTTCCTCCCCGCACGCCGTGCCGGGACGGCGGATCACGCACGCCATGATCTCCTGGCCGTAGTGCCGGTCGGGGATTCCCACCGCCGCGGCATCGAGCACCGCGGGATGGCGCAGCAGCACCTCGTCGATCTCGCGCGGCGCGATGTTCTCGCCGCCCTTGATGATGAGCTCCTTGATGCGCCCGGTGACGAAGAAATAGCCCTCGCGATCGCGCACGCCGACGTCGCCCGAACGCAGCCATCCGTCGGGAAAGAACGCCGCCGCGCTCGCCTCGGGATTCTTGTAGTAGCCGGGGGTCACCTGCGGGCCGCGGATCGCGATCTCGCCGGGCGTGCCGTCGGGAAGCTCGCGGCCGCGCTCGTCCACGATGCGCGCCTCGCATCCCGAGGGCTTGCCGACGGAGCCCACGCGGCGCCGGTCCGCTTCCCACGGATTGGAGAACGCCGGTGCGACGGTCTCCGTGAGGCCCATGGTCTCGATCACGCCGATGCCGAAGCGGCTCTGGAACGCGAGCAGGTGCTCGGGCGGCAGCGGCGCCGAGGCGGTGCGGCAGAAGCGCACGTGCGCGATCGATTCGCGCGGCGGCGTGGGGCCCTCGAGCAGGTAGCTCACCATCGTCGGCACCATGTTGAGCCAGGTGCAGCCGTGGCGCGTCGCGAGCTCCCAGAAGCGTCCCGCGGAGAACTTGGGCGGCATGGCGAGCGAGCCGCCGTGCGCGAGGGGCGCCAGCATCGTCACCGCGAACGCGTTGATGTGGTAGAGCGGCAGCACCGCGGTCACGCGATCCGAGGGGCCGAGACGATGCTCCTCGCTGATCGCGCGCGCGTTGGCGACCAGGTTCGACTGCGTGAGCATCACGCCCTTGGGCTTGCCGGTGGTGCCCGAGGTGTACATGAGGAGTGCCAGCGCATCGGGTGCCACTTGCGGGAGCGCGAACGACGCATCGCCCGCCTCCTCGCCCGGAAGCGCCTCGCCGTCCGGATCGACCTCGACCACGAGGATCTCGCGCTCGATGCCGGCCACCCCCTCGCGCACCTTCGCCGCCCGATCCGGTGCGACGAAGACGACGCGCGAATCGCAATGGTCGATCACGTAGCGCATCTGCTCGGGCTGCGAGAGCAGGTTCACCGGGTTCACGCAGTAGCCGCCCGCCATGGCGCCGACGAGCAGGCGCAGCGTCGCGAGCCCGTTGGGCATCACGATCGAGACGTGCGTGCCCGGAGGACCCGCGATGCGCCCGAGGAGCGCCGCGATGCGCCGTGAGGATGCGGCGAGCTCGGCGAAGGTGAGCGTGCGGCCGGTTTCGGTGGCGAGGAAATAGACCGCGTCGGGACGCGCCGCCGCCTGCGCGTCCACCAGCTGCGCGACGGTCCGGGGTGCTTCGGCCATCATTTTCCCCAGCGCGCGAAGTACGGGCCGAGGAGGTCCTCCACGGTCGGCACGCGCTCGGGAATCGGACGCGAGACGCGGGTGATGTTCATGTACTGCCGCACGTTCATGTTCTCGGAGAAGTTGTTGCGGCCCCACGTGCCGCAGCCCATCGAGAGCGAGACCGGGAGCCCGTTGTTGAAAGCGCCGCCGTTGCCCACGACGTGCACCTGGTTCAGGATCACGCGCGCGACGGGAAGCGTGAGGCCGAGGTCCAGCGCGCGCTCCTCGCGCGCGCTGTGCAGCGACACCGAGTGCCCGGCGCCCTGGTAGCCGTAGATGCGGCGCACCATCTCCTTCGCCGCGGCGAAATCGCGCACGCGATACACGGTGAGCACCGGGGAGAGCTTCTCGCCCGAGAAGCGGTGCGCGGGGCCCACGCCCGTCTCCTCGACCAGCAGCACGCGGGCATCCTTCGCCTTCGGCTCGGCGAGCGCGGCGCGGCGCGCGATCACGGGCGCCGATTGCCCGATCACCGCGGGCGAAAGCTTTCCCTCCGGCCACATGCACGACTCGAGGCGCCGGCGGTCCTCGCCGGAGATCATCACGCAGCCGAGCTTCGCGAGCTCGGCGAGCATGGCGTCGGCGATCGCCTCCACCAGCACGATGCTGTTGTCCGAGGAGCAGCTGGTCGCGTTGTCGAAGGTCTTCGACTGCACGATCTTCGCCGCCGCATCGGCCGCGTTCGCGGTCTCGTCGACGATCGCGGCGACGTTGCCCGCGCCGACGCCGAAGGCGGGCGTGCCGCTCGCGTAGGCGGCGCGCACGTTCGACTGCGAGCCGGTCGCGACCACCAGGTCCGACTGCTTCATCAGCTCGGCGGTGGCGTCCTTGGTGACCGGCGCGGGCAGCATCTGCACCAGGTCGCGCGGCGCGCCGATCTTGTCGAATTCCGCGTGGATGTACTCGATGAGCTTCGCGCACGTGCTGGCGCCCTTGGGCGACGGCGCCACGATCACGGCGTTCCTCGCCTTGAGCGAATTGATGATCTTGTTCACCGGCGTGGCCGCCGGATTGGTGGAGGGCGTGATCGCGCACACCACGCCCACCGGACGGCCGATCTCGACGAGGCCCTTCGCCGGATCCTCGGAGATCACGCCGACGGTCTTCATGCCGTCGAGGTCGCGAAGCAGCCCGAGCGTCTTGCGATGATTCTTGAGGACCTTGTCCTCGACGTCGCCGATGCCGGTGTCCCTCACCGCCAGCTCGGAGAGCGCGCGGTTGCGCGCGGGCTCGAGGATCGCCCACGCCGCGGCCGCGACCAGCTCGTCCACGCGCGCCTGGTCGTAGCCGTCGGCGATCGCCTGCGCGGCGCGCGCGCGGCGCACCAGCGCGGCGATGGTCTGCGAGACCGGCGTCATCACGCTCGCGCTCACGGCTTCGCCTCCGGGCCGAGGCCGCCGATGCGCGGCGCGGCGTGCCGTGCGCGCAGCACGCCGCGCACGTGCCGGTAGAGCGGCCAGGCGAGCGCGAGCACGGTGAATGCCATCACCACGCCGCTGATGGGACGGGTGAAGAAGATGGTCCAGTCGTTCTGGTAAGCGATCATGCTGGTCATGAAGGAATTTTCCGCGACGGGCCCGAGGATGCAGCCGAGCACCATCGGGGCGATGGGAAAGCGGTAGCGTTCGAAGAGGTAGCCCACCACGCCGAAGATCACGATCATCCACAGGTCGGTGAGGCTGTTGCGGGCGCTGTACGCGCCGACGAAGCAGAAGAGCGCGACGAACGCCGAGGTGGCGGCCTCGGGCAGGCGCAGCACCCAGATGAGCGGCTTGATGGCGAAATAGCCCAGCAGGCACATGCCGATCACCGCGGCGAACATCGAGGCGAAGATCGTGTAGACCATGTCGCCGCTGGTCTGGAAGATTTGCGGTCCGGGCTGCACGCCGTGCAGCAGGAACGCGCCGAGGATCACCGCGGTCGCGCCGCTTCCCGGAATGCCGAGCGCGAGGAGCGGCACCATGTGGCCGCCGACCGTCGCGGTGGAGGCGAGCTGCGGCGCGACGATGCCCTCCGGAATGCCGGTGCCGAGCTTGTTGCGGCGCGCGCCGTACTGCGCCTCGACGCCGTAGGCGACGAACGAGCCCACCGTCGCTCCGGCCCCGGGCACGATGCCGCAGATCACGCCGATGAGCGAGCTCCTGAGCACCGTGCCGCGCAGCGGCCGGATCTCGCGCCAGCGCGGCAGGC
Organism: Burkholderiales bacterium; assembly: GCA_025936275.1. Taxonomy (GTDB): domain Bacteria; phylum Pseudomonadota; class Gammaproteobacteria; order Burkholderiales; family Usitatibacteraceae; genus Usitatibacter. Next base: position 1,945 of record JAICTR010000071.1, on the reverse strand, counting down.
GCGTCTCCACCTTGCGGTCCGATTCCATCGCCGGGGTGACGAAGCCCTGCTCCATGCGCGTGAGCACCTCGCCCAGGCCGTACGCGCCCACCATCACCGTGAGGTACTCGATGCCGTCCTTGAGGATCGGGATGCCGAACGTGAAGCGGTCGGCGCCGTAGGTGTCGTCGACGCCCACGGTCGCGAGGAGCAGGCCCACGCACAGGCTGATCACGCCCTTCGCGAGCGAGCCGCCGGAGAGCGCGACCACGCCCGAGAGGCCGAAGAGCACGATCGCGAAGTACTCCGGCGCGTCGAAGCGCAGCGCGAACTTCGCGAACGGCACGGCGAGCGCGACCGCCGAGACCGCGGTGATGAGGCCGCCGGCGAGCGCGGCGAGCAGCACCCAGCCCAACGCCTTCGCCGGCTGCCCTTGGCGCGCCATCGGATAGCCGTCCCAGAGCAGCGGCACGTCGAGCGGCTCCCCGGGAATGCGGAACAGGATCGAGGTGAACGCGCCGCCGTAGGTCCCCGAGAGATACATCGCGGTGAGGAGCACGATCGATTCGGTGATGCCCATGCCGTAGGTGAACGGCAGCGCGAGCACCACGCCCATCACCAGCGTGAGGCCGGGAAGCACGGCGACCAGCATGCCCACCACGAGGCCCACGGCGAGCGCGAGCGCGTTGACCGGCGTCGTGAGGTGGACGAAACCGAGCGCGAGCTGGTGCAGGACGTCTTGCATGCGGCGGGCCTAGCGGATGCCGAGCGCGGCCATGATCCACGCCGAGAAGACGCGGAACGGGCCCCAGCCGAGCGGAAGCGACACGTACACCACCTTCATGAAGACGAACACGAACGCGAAGCTGCCGACGATGCTCGCCGCGGCGACGATGCGCGGGCGGCGGTAGCGGCCGACCCACATGAACGCCGCGAGGAAGACGATGGTCGCGAGGAAGAAGCCGAGGTACTCGATGCCCGGCACGTAGAGGACGGTGAGGCCGATGCCGGCGGCGAGGAGGCGCCATTCGCGCGGCGGCTCCTCGTCGTGCGCCTGCGCCGGCGCCTCGGCTCGCGGCGCCGCGCGCTCCGGCGCCGCGCCCGCCGCGAGCACGCGGCGCACGATCTCGATCGCGCACACCGCGATCAGCAGCACCAGCACCGCCTTGGGCCAGAAGTCGGGCCCGAGCTGCCCCGCCCGACCGAGCGCCGCGAAGCGGCGCGTGTCGTGGTAAAGGTACGCGGCGCCGGCGAGCAGCGCCGCGTACGGAGCGACCTCGCTGAAGCGGACCTTCACCCGGGCTAGGCCTTCTTGCCCATCGCCGAGCGCATGTCCGCGAGCTGCTGCTTGAGGAAGTGGCCGGCGCGGTCGGCGGGAATGAAGCTGTCGTCGGCCGCGTACTGCTTCTCGAGGAAGTCCTTGTACTCCTGGTTCGCGGCGACCTTCGCCATCGCGTCGGAGAGCATCTTCACGCGGTCGGCGGGGGTGCCCGACTTCACGACGAAGGAGCGGAACTGCGGCAGCGTGATGTCGTAGCCGAGCTCGGTGGAGCACGGCGTATCCGGGAACGCCGGGAGCCGCTTCTTGGCGAAGATCATCGCCGGCTTGATCTGCTTGTTGGTGATGAACTGGCGCACGTCGCCCGCCTGCTCGTAGAGCGCGTCGACGTGGCCGCCGATCACCGACACGTAGCGCTCCGAGGGCTTCGCGTACGGCACCTGGATCACCTCGATGCCTTTCTGCGCGAGATACGAGAGCGTCATGTCGTCGACGCTGCCGAAGCCGAGGGTCGCCACCTTGAGCGTCTTGGGCTTCGCCTTCGCTTCCTTCTCGAACTGCGCCCAGTCCTTGATGCGGCCGTTCTCCGCGAGGAAGATGAACGACGGGCACTGCATCATGATCGCGATCGGCGTGATGTCGTCGATGCCCCAGCGCGGCGACTTCCCGGCGAGGAGCGCGTTGGTG
>JAICTR010000164.1 GCA_025936275.1 Burkholderiales bacterium | reverse complement strand
TGTGCACCGCGGCCGCTTCGTGGCGCACGTGCACGAGCTCCAGGCCCGCGTCGAGCGCGGCATCGAACACCGGCATCACGTGATTGCCGGAAAGCGTGAAGAGCCTGCGTACGCCCGCCTGCGCGAGGATGCGCACGAGGGCGTCGGCGCCGCGCCGTCCCCGTTCGATCATGCGGTCTCCGTTTCTTCGGCGAGGGCGGCCGCGGCGATGCGCCCGGCCGTGATGGGAAGGTCGCGGATGCGAACGCCGATCGCATCGCGCACCGCATTGCCGATGGCAGCGGCGGTCGGCCCCTGCGCCGCCTCGCCCGCGCCCACCGAGGGCTCGTCCACGCGCTGCAGCACTTCGACCTCGACGCGCGGCACTTCGGAAAAGGTGAGGATCGGATAGCCTTCCCAACCGTCCGCCGCCACGCGCGTGCGATCGAAGCGCACCGCTTCCTTGAGCGTCCAGCTGGTCGCCTGGATCGCGCCGCCTTCCACCTGGTTCGCGACGCCGTCGGGATTCACCGCGAAGCCGACGTCGATCGCGATGCAGAGCCGCCGCACGCGCACCTCGTGCGTGAGCTCGACCTCCGCCGCCACGGCGCAATAGGCGCCTGCACCCTTGTAGCGCGCCCAGCCGATGCCGCGTCCGAAGCCTTCACGTTTCGCGCTTCCCCAGCCGGCGCGGCGCGCGGCCGATTCGATCACCGCCCGCGCGCGCGAATCGGAAACACGGCGCAGCCGCCACGCGAGCGGATCCTCGCCGCGTGCGTGCGCGATCTCGTCGACGAAGCCCTCGATCGCGAACACGTTGGCGAAGGCGCCGAGCGAGCGCAACGCCGAAGCCCTGAGCGGCATCTCCAGCACGCGATGGCATTCGACCCGCACGCGCGGAAAATCGTAGGCCGGCACGGAGTTGCGCTGCGAGCCGCCGCCACTGGCGAACGGCGGATCTACGCACAGCGACCGCTCGAAGGGCGTTGCGAGCTGCGAGGCGGCGAGGAGCGTCGGAATCTTCGCGCGCCCCGGCCGCATCGTGTGGCCGTTGCTCCAGGTGGCGCCACGCCAGGCGAGCACCTCGCCCGCATCGTCGAGGTCCGCCTCGAGATCGATCGCCATCGCGGGACCGAACGGCGACCAGGCGAGCTCGTCCGCGCGCGTCCATTGCACGCGCACCGGCTGCCCGTCGACCGCGCGCGCGAGGAGCGCCGCATCGAGCGCGACATCGTCGGCGCCGTTGTGGCCGTAGCAGCCGGCGCCCTGCACGTGCTCGACCACGATGCGCTCGGCCGGCATCGCGAACACGATCGCGAGGTCCGCGCGCAGGTTGTAGATGCCCTGCGCGTGGGTATGGACGTGGAGCGCGCCATCCTCCCACCGCGCGATGGCGCACGAGGGCGCGACCGAAGCATGCGCGAGGTAGGGCCGCGTGAACGAGGCCTTGAGCGTGCGCGCCGGCCGCGGTCCGCCGGCGGTGCGATCGGCGACCACCGTGGTCTCGCGAGGCGCGCTCCGCAGCCATTCGTCGAGGCGCGATGCGTCGGGTAGCGCGGCGAGCTCGTTCCAGCGCGCCGCGGCGCGTAGCCGCTCGATCGCGGCCGAGGCGATCGCCTCGCTCCGCGCCACCACGCCGACGAAGCTTCCGTCGCGCACGACGGCGGCCACGCCCGCGAGCGATTGCGCGGCCGATTCATCGAGCGAAGCGAGCGTCGCGCCGGGCGAGGGCGGCCGCAGCACGCGCCCGTGCAGCATGCCCGGCAGCGCGAGGTCGTGGATGAAGCGTGCGTGTCCCAGGACCTTGTCGGCGAGATCAGTGCGCGGCACCGAGCGTCCCGCGATGCGCCGCGCGTCCGCCGCCTTCGGTGCGATCGACGCCGTGGCGTCGCGGCCCTCGATCGCCGCATCGCCGATCTCCCAGTAGCTGGTGCGCCGGCCATCGGCGGCGTGGATGTCGCCATCGGCGAGCCGCAGCGACGCGGCGGATACGCCGAAGCGCCGTGCCGCCGCCTCGAGGCACAGCGCGCGCGCCTCGGCACAGGCGAAGCGCAGCGCCGTGCCCGAATCCTGCGTGGAAAGGCTCCCGGAGGTCACGCCCTCGTCGGGGCTCGATCCGGTCGCCGCGGGAACCATGGCGATGCGCTCGAGCGCGACGTCGAGCTCCTCGGCCGCGATTTGCGCGAGCGTCGTGAGGATGCCCTGGCCGAGCTCGACCTTGCCCGAGCGCACCTCGACCACGCCCTCGGCGCGGAAGCGCAGCCACTGCCCGAGGCGCGGATTCTTCGCGAGGCTCGTGGGCAGCGCGCTCATGCGCTCGTTCCCTCGCTTTCACGCATCTCGCGTGCGGCGCGCAGCACCGCGCGCACCATGCGGTTGTGCGAGCCGCAGCGGCACAGGTGCGGATCGAGCGCCGCGCGGACCTCGTCCTCGGAAGGATCGCGATGCCGCGCGAGGAGTGCCGTTGCCCGCATCGCGATTCCGGAGAGGCAGTAGCCGCATTGCGCCGCCTGCTCGGCGATCAGCGCGCGCTGCAGGGGCGAGGCGTTGCCGCCTTCGGAAAGCCCCTCGAGCGTCGTCACCGCGCGCCCCGCCGCCGCGGCCGCCGGCAGCGTGCACGAATATATGGGACTCCCATCCATCAGGACCACGCAGGCGCCGCAACGTTCGGTGCCGCAGCCGAAGCGCGTCGCGGGAAGCTCGAGCGGGCCGCGCAGCAGCTCGATCAGCGTCGCGTCCGGCGCGACGCGCGCCTCGCGATCGCGGCCGTTCACGCGCAGGGACACCGTTTCCATGGGCGGCTCGTGGGTCATGGCGTGACACTCTACCGAATTCGGCGAAATTCCGGCGGCGGGAAGGAATTTCCAATGTGTCGCCGAATGGGAACTATGGGGCGCGCCGTCCTCTCCATGCTCCATGGCGCAGGTCTTTTCTCCCGGCGGCGTCCTCGCCGTGAAGCTGGTGCTGCTCGGCGTGCTGGGGCTGGTCGCGGTGGGCACGGTGGTCGCGTACCAGCACCTGCAGGGACCGAACGCGCTCGCCGAAGCGCCCGAGCAGCCGATCCCGTTCAGCCACAAGCACCACGCCGGCGACGATGGCATCGACTGCCGCTACTGCCACGACAGCGTGGAGCAAGCTTCCTTCGCCGGAATTCCCGCGACGCAGGTGTGCATGACCTGCCACTCGCAGCTTTTCACCGACGCGCCGATGCTGCAGCCGCTGCGAACCAGCTTCGCGACCGGGAAGCCGTTGCGCTGGACGCGCGTGCACGACCTGCCGGACTTCGTCTACTTCGACCATTCGATCCACGTGAAGAAGGGCGTGGGCTGCGTGGAATGCCACGGGCGCGTCGATCGCATGCCGCTCATGCGCCGCGTGGCGCCGCTCGAGATGCAGTGGTGCCTCGAGTGCCATCGCAATCCGGAGCCGCGCCTGCGCAAGCCCGAGTACGAGTTCGACATGCGCCCGACGAGCGTGATCCGCACGCTCTACGGGGCACCCGGGACGAAGCTCCTGTCGAAGCGCCGCCTCACCGACTGCTCCACCTGCCATCGCTGAAGGAATGCCGATGCCCGAGACGATCCGCTTGTGGCGTTCCCTCGAGGAGCTCGAGGCGGCGCGCGCGGGGATCGGTGCGCGGCTGCCGTTCTCGCCGGGACGCCGCGAGTTCCTGAAGCTCGCGGCCGCCGCGGCAGCGCTCGCCGGCGCCGGATGCCAGGGCCCGGTCGAGGAGATCGTGCCGCACGTGCATCCCACGTCGCCGCCGCCCGGCATTCCGTCGTACTACGCCAGCACCATGACGCTCGGCGGCCACGGCACCGGCGTGCTCGTCGAGAGCAACATGGGCCGGCCGACGAAGGTCGAGGGCAATCCCGCGCACCCCGCGAGCCTCGGCGCGACCGACATCTACGCGCAGGCCTCCGTGCTGCAGCTCTGGGATCCCGACCGCTCACGGGCGGTGCGCCGGGCGGGCGCGATCGTCCCGCGCGGTGAATTCGAATCGCAGTGGCACGATGCGCTGGCCGCGCTCGAGGCGAAGCATGGCGAGGGCTTGCGCATCCTGTGCGGCTACAGCGCCTCGCCCACCCTCGCCGCGCAGCGCGACGCGATCCTCGAGCGCTTCCCCGCGGCGCGCTGGCACCAGTGGGAGCCGCTGCATCGCGACCGTTCGCTCGCCGGCGCGCGCCTCGCGTTCGGCCGCCCGCTCGCGCCCGTGTACCGCTTCGGTGAAGCCGACGTCGTCGTCGCGCTCGATGCGGATTTCCTCGGCGACGTTCCGGGCCATCTGCGATACGCGCGTGAATTCATCGCGCGACGCAATCCCCGGCGCGAGCGGCCGATGTGCCGCCTCTACGCGGTCGAGCCCTGCACGACGCTCACCGGCGCCATGGCCGACCACCGCGTGCCGCTCGCGCCCGGCGCCGTCGTGCGCTGGCTTGCGCAGCTCGACGCGGCGCTGCACGGCGGCGGCACGGCGACGCTGCCGCTCGTCGAAGCGGTCGCGCGCGACCTGAAGGCGCATCACGGACGCGCAGTGATCGTCGCGGGCGAAAGCCTGCCACCGGAAGCGCACGCGCTGGTGCACGCGCTCAACGCGGAGCTCGGTGCGGTAGGGACGAGCGTGGTTTACATCGAGCCGCCCGCGGGCGCCATCGATTGCACGCAGTCGATCCGCGAGCTCGCCGCGGACCTCGAGGCGGGCCGCGTCACCACGCTCGCGATGCTCGGCGTGAATCCCGCGTACGACGCGCCGGCCGACCTGGGCTTCGCGAAGCTCCTCGCGCGCGCGCCGCTCACGCTGCACCACGGCCTCTACGAGGACGAGACCGCGGCGCTGTGCGCGTGGCACTTGCCCGAGGCGCATTACCTCGAGGATTGGAGCGACGCGCGCGCCTTCGACGGCACCGCGAGCCTGGTGCAGCCCCTCATCGCGCCGCTGGGCGGCGGCATCTCGCGCCACGAGGTGCTGGGCATCCTCGCCGGCATCCCGGGCACGGCGCGCGATGCGGTGCGCACGACGTGGCGCGCCGCCGCGCCCGGGCCCGCGTTCGAGGACTTCTGGCGCGCGGCGCTGCGCGAGGGCGTGATCGCGAATGGCGCCTTCGCACCGGTCGCCGCGAGCGCGAAGCGCATCGACTTTCGCCCGCCGCGCGGCCAAGGGCAGGGCTGGAGCGTGCGGCTGCGTGCCGATCCGTCGATTCGCGACGGCGCGTGGGCGAACAACGCGTGGCTGCAGGAGCTGCCGAAGCCGCAGAACAAGCTCACCTGGGACAACGCGGCGTTGATGAGCGCGGAATCGGCGGCGAAGCTCGGCGCGGCGCAGGGCGACCTCGTCGAGATCGATGCCGGCTCGCGCAGCGTTCGCGCGCCGGTGTGGATCCTTCCCGATCATGCCGACGGCGCGGTGACGCTCTCGCTCGGGTTCGGGCGCACGCGCGCGGGCCGTGTCGGCAACGGTGTGGGCGTCGATGCCTATGCGCTGCGCACGCTCGACGAGCCGTGGACGCTCGAAGGCGCCGAGGTGCGCAAGGTGAAGGGCCGCCATGACTTCGCCACCACGCAGAACCACGCGCGCATGGAAGGACGCGAGCCGGTGCGCACCGTGCTCGCCGCCGACGTCGCGCGCGGCGCGAAGATCGAGGACCAGACGCCGAAGGAATCGCTCTATCCGCCCTGGACCTACGACAACTATCGCTGGGGCATGGCGGTGGACTTGAACGCCTGCATCGGCTGCAACGCCTGCACCATCGCCTGCCAGGCGGAGAACAATATCCCCACCGTGGGACCCGAGCAGGTGGCGCGCGGTCGCGAGATGCACTGGATCCGCGTCGACCGCTACTACGAGGGGCCGGCGAAGAACCCCCGCACCTACTTCCAGCCCGTGCCATGCATGCAGTGCGAGGACGCGCCGTGCGAGGCCGTGTGCCCGGTCGGCGCCACGGTGCACGACAGCGAGGGCATCAACGTGCAGGTCTACAACCGCTGCGTGGGGACGCGCTTCTGCTCCAACAACTGTCCCTACAAGGTGCGGCGCTTCAACTTCCTGCACTTCTCGGTGGGACCGGGCGAGCCGCCGCTCGAGGCGCGCAATCCCGAGGTCACGGTGCGCATGCGCGGCGTGATGGAGAAATGCAACTACTGCCTGCAGCGCATCACGCGCGCGCGGATCGAGACCGAGCGCGAGGGCCGGCGCATCGCCGACGGCGAGGTGGTGACGGCATGCCAGGCGGTGTGCCCGACGCGCGCCATCACCTTCGGCGATCTCAACGATCCGAAGAGCGCGGTGAACGCGGTGAAGAGATCGCCGCTCGACTACGCGCTCCTCGCCGAGCTCAACACGCGCCCGCGCACCACGTATCTCGCGCGCATCCTCGATCCCAACCCCGACGCGAAGGAAGCCTGAGGTGGCGAGCCAGCTCCTCGATCCGCGCTGGGGCTATGCCAGCATCACCGACAAGATCTCGGACATCGTCCTGCATCGGCCGGTGCACTGGATCTGGGCGCTGGGCTTCATCGCGGCGGGCGCGCTCTCGGTCGTGTTCTTCGGGCTCATGGGCTGGCTCTTCCTCGCCGGCGTCGGCATCTGGGGCGTGGACATCCCGGTGGCGTGGGGCTTCGCCATCGGCAACTTCGTGTGGTGGATCGGGATCGGGCACGCCGGGACCTTCATCTCCGCGTTCCTGCTCCTCTTGCGGCAGAAGTGGCGCAACTCCATCAACCGCTTCGCCGAGGCGATGACGCTCTTCGCGGCCGGCATCGCGGGCCTGTGGCCGATCCTGCACCTGGGGCGCCCGTGGTTCGCGTACTGGCTGGTGCCGTATCCCGACGTGAT
>JAICTR010000182.1 GCA_025936275.1 Burkholderiales bacterium | reverse complement strand
CGTGTCCTGCGGCACGATGCCGATCGCGGCGCGCAGGCTCTGCGGGCTCACGTCGCGCACGTCCTGGCCGTTCACCAGCACCCGCCCGCTCGTCGCGTCGTAGAAGCGCAGCAGCAGGCGCGCGAGCGTGGATTTCCCGGAACCGCTGCCGCCCACCACGGCGACCGTGTGCCCGGGGGGAATCGCGAAGCTCACGTCGAAGAGCACCTGGCGGCTCGCCTCGTAGCCGAAGCTCACGTCCTCGAAGCGCACCGCGCCCTCGCCCACCGCGAGCGGCGGGCGCTTCGCCGACGGGTCCACCTCGGGATGGGTCGCGAAGAGCTCGAAGAGGCGCTCGGCCTGCACCAGTGCGTCGCTCGCCTGGCGGAAGACGAAGCCCAGCGAGTTCAACGGCAGGCACACCTGGATCACGTACGCGTTGATGAGGATGAGGTCGCCCACGGTCATCGCGCGGCCCATCACGCCCTGCCCGGCCAGCATCATCACCGCGGCCACCCCCGCGGCGATGATCATGCTCTGGCCGATGTGAAGGCGCGTGAGGGCCTTCTGGTTCCTCACGCCCGCCTCGATCCAGTCGCCCATGATGGAGCGGAAGCGCTCGGCCTCGAACGCCTCGTTGGTGTAGAACTTCACGGTCTCGTAGTTGAGGAGGCTGTCGACGAGGCGGCGGTTGGAGGCGGCGTCGAGCTGGTTCAGGCGCCGCTGGAAGAGCGCGCGCTTGTGCGTGAAGACCACGGTCCAGACCACGTACACCACGAAGGTGACGAGGAGGATCAGCGTGAAGGAGAGCGCGTAGCCGCGGATGAGGATCACCATCACCGAGGCGATCTCCACCACCGTCGGAACTATGGTGAAGAAGGCGACGCCGAGGAGGAAGCCCACGCCGGTGGTGCCGAGCTCCACCTCGCGCGTGAGCGTTCCGGTGGCGCGCGTCACGTGGAAGCGCGCCGAGAGCGCGTGCAGGTGGTTGAAGATGCGCAGCGTGAAGCCGGCGACGGTGCTCTGCGTCACGCGCGCGAAGATCACGTCGCGGATCTCGGAAAAGAGCGTGGCCGCGAAGCGCGCCAGCGCGTAGCCCACGAGGAGCAGCACCGGCAGCGCGGCGAGCGACTCGGGCCGGCTCAGCGCGTCGACGATGCGCTTGAGGATCAGCGGCACGCCCACCGCCGCGCCCTTGGCGACGATCAGCAGCGCGAGCGCCGCGAGCACGCGTCCGCGGAACGCCCACGCCTTCACGGCGAGGCTCCAGAGGATGGTGCGGTTGCTGGGTCGGGTTGCTTGCGCGTCCATTCAGCGCAAGGCGGCCCACGCGGAGCCGCCTCGCGGCTTTTTTGAACGCGTCCTACCGCGAAGATTCAGTTTGCGGGTGGGGAGTGATGCGAGGGAAAAGCGGGTCACGCAGATGAACGCAGAAAGGCCGCAGATGAACGCGGAAAAACCAAAGCAGACCGGAACTTTCTACACTATCCGCGGAGTCATGCGTTCGATTTTCGAATGGACCTGCTGCGTTCATCTGCGGCTTTTCTGCGTTCATCCGCGTTCCATGCCTTGGGTCCGCGCATTACTTTCTGCCGCTCGACGGCAGCCGACCGGCATCGCGGCGGTTCTCGTAGGCCTTGAGGTGCGTGTAGGCCAAAGAGAGCATGGTGTCGTCGACGCCGTGCTTGCGTGCGCGCTCGAGCATCCAGCCGACGATGGGGTCGCCCTCGACGCGATGGCCCGCCTCGAGGTCGCGCAGCATCGAGGCGCTCCACAGGCCCTCCGGATCGGTGAGGCGCTTGCGGCCGAATTCCAGCATCTGCGCGCGCGGCGCGTGGCCTTCGCGAGTCGCGATCTCCGCGTTCGCGGCGAGCGCGCGCAGCATCGCCTCGCGCCCGCCGGGCGCGGCCACGATCTCGCGCACGTTGCCGCGGAAGAGGCAGGTGCACGAGGCGAGCGCGCACAGGAACACGAGCTTCTCCCACAGGTCCTGCTCGATGTCGTCGGAGAGCGACCCTTCGACCGGCGTCGCGGCGAGCGCCTCGGCGAACGCTTCCACGCGCGCGCTTCTTCCGCCGCCGCGCTCGCCGAAGATCACGCGCTGCAGGCTGTCGCCGTGCACGATCGTGCCGTCCGGCTTCAGCGTGGAATTGATCTGGCAGGTGCCGCCGATCACGCTTGCGCGGCCGAAACGCGCATCGAGGCGCTCGAAATGCGCGAGGCCGTTCAGGAGCGGCAGCACCGCGCAATCGCCGCGCATCGCGGGCGCGATGGCGTCCATCGCCGAATCGAGGTCGTAGGCCTTGCAGGTGAAGAGCACCAGGTCGTAATCCGATCGCACCTCTTCGGCGAGCACGGTCCGCACGGGAATTCGCGCATCGCCGAGCGGGCTCTCGATCACGAGCCCGTCGCGCGCGAGCTGCTCGCGCCGGCGCGGGCGCACGAGGAACTTGACGTCCGCGCCCGACTGCGCGAGCCGGCCGCCGAAGTAGCCGCCGATGGCACCGGCGCCGAGGACGAGCAGCCGCACGGCTCTAGTACGACGACCGGCGCGGCACCGCCGGCATCTCGCCCGCGCCGAAGTCGAAGGCGTTTCCGAGGTCGTTCACCGCGGCATCGCGCGGCCCCAGCGGCTCGAGGCCCCAGCGCTTCTCGATGAAGCGCAGGATCGACGTGGTGTCGTACTGCGTGTGGTCGACGTAGCCGCGCTTCGCGTACGGCGAGACGATCACCGCCGGAATGCGCGTGCCGGGGCCCCAGCGATCCACCACCGGCGGCGCGACGTGGTCCCAGCGCCCGCCGTTCTCGTCGTAGGTGATGATGATCGCGGTGCTCTTCCATTGCGGGCTCGCCATGATCGCGTCGACGAGCCGCATGATGTGCTTCTGCCCCGACATCACGTCGGCGTATCCGGGGTGCTCGTTGAGCGGGCCGAGCGGCTTCACGAAGGACACGGCGCGCAGCGTCCCGGTTTCAACGGCGTCGATGAACGCCTGCTCGTCCAACAGGTGCTCCTTTTTCGCCGCCGTGCCGTCGGCGTAGTTCGCGAAGTAGGCGTAGGGCTGGTGGTGGTACTGGAAGACCGGATGCGGGTGGCCGGCGATCGCATCGGCCCAGCCGCCCGAATACCACGCCCACGAGATGCCCTTCGCCGAGAGCCGGTCGCCGAGCGTCACATGCGACTGGTTGGGCATCAGGTGCGTCGGGTCCTTGATGCGCGCCGGATGCGGCGTGTTCACCGTGTAGCTCGTGTTCACCACGTAGCCGTCGGGCGTCACCGCCCCGTCCTTCACCAGCATGCCGTGCTCGTCGATCACCGCGCGCAGCGACTGCGGCGCGTCCTTCCATTCCGGCGTGCAGGCGCAGGCGAGCCAGATGTGGTTCAGGAACGAGCCGCCGAAGGCGCCCATGAAGAAATTGTCGGCGAGCGTGTAGCGCTTCGCGAGGCGCCCGAGCGGAAAGTCGCTCGCGTCGTAGTAGCTCATCACCAGCGCGCCCACGTTGGTCCAGGCGACGAAGCGGTCGTTCCTGCCGCCGTCGATCTGCAGCTGGTTCTGGTAGAACTGGTGGATCGGGTTGCCGGCCTTCTCGTCGGGCGGCACGTACTGCGCGAGGTCGAACGGCGCGTTCGGCAGGTTGGTCGGGATGCGTGGGTCCGGCTTCTTGTCCGGGCCGATCGCCGGCGGCAGCACCGCGTAGACGTGCCCCTGCTTGTCGCTTTGCGGAAGCGCGTCCTTCGCCTGCGCGAGGCCGTTCGCGCCGGGAAACTTGCCGAAGAGGCCGTCGAAGCTCCAGTTCTCCTGGAAGAGCACGACGACGTGCTCGATCTTGCCGAGACCTTCGTTTGCGACGGGTGCCGGTTGGGTCGCCGCGCAACCGGCGACGACCAGTGCGACGAGCAGCAGGGCGATGCGCTTCATCGTTGTGCTCCCGGGAACGGGGATGGCCCCCAAATTTTCCCGGATGTTACCGGTTCTCGGCGAACCCGCCTTTCTTCACCAGCACGTCGATCGCCTTGAGCGTCTCGAGGAGCTCCTTCATGCGGCCCAGCGGCCAGGCGTTGGGCCCGTCGGAGAGCGCCTTCTCCGGATTGGGGTGCGTCTCCATGAAGATGCCGGAGACGCCGGTCGCGACCGCCGCGCGTGCGAGCACCGGCACGAACTCGCGCTGCCCGCCCGACGAAGTGCCCTGCCCGCCCGGAAGCTGCACCGAGTGCGTCGCATCGAAGACCACCGGACAGCCGGTGTCGCGCATGATCGCGAGCGAGCGCATGTCGGAGACGAGGTTGTTGTAGCCGAAGGACGCGCCGCGTTCGCAGACCATGATGTTGTCGGCGTTGCTCGCCTCGCGCGCCTTGTCCACGACGTTCTTCATGTCGGAGGGCGCGAGGAACTGGCCCTTCTTGATGTTGACGGGCTTGCCCGCGGAAGCGACCGCGTGGATGAAATCCGTCTGCCGGCAGAGGAACGCGGGCGTCTGCAGCACGTCCACGATGCGCGCGACCTCGGGCACTTCCTCCTCGGTGTGCACATCCGTGAGGATCGGCACGCCGAGCTTGCTACGCACCTCGCCGAGGATTGCGAGCCCCTTCTCCATGCCGAGCCCGCGGAACGACTTCCCCGAGCTGCGGTTCGCCTTGTCGTACGACGACTTGAAGATGAACGGGATGCCGAGCTCGCCCGTGATCTCCTTGAGCCGCCCCGCGACGTCCATCTGCAATTGCTCGCTCTCGACGACGCACGGGCCGGCGATGAGGAACAGCGGCTTGTCCAAGCCGACTTCAAATCCACACAGCTTCAAGTGTCCTGCCCTGCCTTATCGGCGTTCATCTGCGTTCGGTTTCCTGCGTTCATCGGCGTTCGAAAGATTTTGGGTCGCATCACTCTCGAGCGGCCGACCCTCTCCCCGGCCCTCCCCCAAGGGGGAGGGAGAGCTTCATGCGGCCGAGCCGCCGATGACTTTCAGGCCCGGCTCCTGCACGCGCTGGCGATGGCGCTCGAGCGCCGCCTTCACGAAGGAGATGAAGAGCGGATGCCCCTCGCGCGGCGTGGAGGTGAATTCCGGGTGGTACTGGCAGCCGAAGAACCAAGGATGGCCCGCAAGCTCCGCCATCTCGGTCAAGTCCTCGGCCTTGGTCTTGGCGCTCACGACGAGCCCCGCCTGCTCGAGGCGCGGCACGTAATGGTTGTTCACCTCGTAGCGGTGGCGGTGGCGCTCGGCGACGGTCTCCTTGCCGTAGATCTTGTACGCGAGCGTGCCCTTCTTCACGGTGCACGGCTGCGCGCCCAGGCGCATCGTGCCGCCGAGGTTCGATTGCGCGTCGCGCCGCTCCACGCGCCCGTCGTGGCTCTGCCATTCGGTGATGAGCGCGATCACCGGATGCGGCGTGTCGGGATCGAACTCGGTGGAGTTGGCGCCCTCCAGCCCGCACCTGTTCCTCGCGAACTCGATCGCCGCGATCTGCATGCCGAGGCAGATGCCGAGGTACGGCACGTCGTTCTCGCGCGCGTACTTCACCGCCGCGATCTTGCCCTCGATGCCGCGCTTGCCGAAGCCGCCCGGCACCAGCACCGCATCCATCTCCTGCAGGGCCTCGATGCCGTTCGCCTCGAGCTGCTCGGAATCGACGTAGTGGATGTTCACCTTGGTGCGCGTGTGGATGCCGGCGTGGATCAGCGCTTCCGAGAGCGACTTGTACGAATCCTGGAGGTCGACGTACTTGCCGACCATCGCGATCTCGATCTGGTGCTCGGGGTTCTCCAGCGCGAAGACGATCTTCTCCCACATGGAGAGATCCGCCGGATACGCGGCGAGATCGAGCTTGCGGCAGACGATCTCGTCCAGGCCCTGCTTGTGCAGCATCACCGGAATCTTGTAGATCGAGTCCGCATCGTAGGCGGAGATCACCGAGCGCACGTCGACGTTGGTGAAGAGCGCGATCTTGCGGCGCTCGTCCTCGGGAATCGGCATCTCGGAGCGGCACATCACGATGTCGGGCTGGATGCCGATGCCGCGCAGCTCCTTCACCGAATGCTGCGTGGGCTTGGTCTTGATCTCGCCCACGGAGGCCAGGTGCGGCACGAGCGTCAAGTGGATGTAGCAGGTGTTGGTGCGGCCTTCCTCGATGCCCATCTGGCGGATCGCCTCGAGGAAGGGCAGCGACTCGATGTCGCCCACGGTGCCGCCGATCTCGATGATGCCGACTTCGGCATCGCGGCAGGCGGCCTTCACCGAGGCCTTGATCTCGTCGGTGATGTGCGGGATCACCTGCACCGTGCCGCCGAGGTAGTCGCCGCGCCGTTCATTGTTGATGACGCGATCGTAGATCTGGCCGGTGGTGAAGTTGTTGGCCTTGGACATCTTCGAGGAGACGAAGCGCTCGTAGTGCCCGAGGTCGAGG
>JAICTR010000414.1 GCA_025936275.1 Burkholderiales bacterium | reverse complement strand
GCGCAGCTCGTAGAGCGCCTTCTCGACGAGGAAAAGCGCGAGCAGGGACTCGAAGGACGCGGCATCCGCGGGCACCGAGGCGAGGCCCGCGGCGGCGCGCGTGTAGCCGTCGCGGAAATGCACCGCCGCATCGCGCTCCCACGCCGCGACGGTGGCGAGCGCCGCCTCGGTGGGCGGCGTGCCGGGCGCGCGCCGCAGGCGCGCGGCGTGCGCCGCGTAGCTGAACGAGCGCAGCATCCCCGCGACGTCGCGCAGCACGCTCGACTTCGCGCGCCGCTCGGCCATCGGGCGTCCCGGCTCGCCCTCGAAGTCCACGATCACGAAATCGTCCTGCGCGACCAGCACCTGCCCGAGATGAAGATCGCCGTGGAAACGCGTCTTCATCACTTCGCGCCCCGGCGCGCGCGTCGCGCGGATGCGCTCGGCGAGCGTCTCGCGCTTCGCCACGAGCGCATCGGCCTGCTCGCGCGTCGCCGCATCGAGCCCCGGCCGCGCGGCCTCGAGCTGCGCGAAGCTCGCTTCCATCTCCTTCTCGATCGCCGCCTTCCACGCCTCGACGTCGGCCTCGGTGATCGGCTCGGGATCGAACGCGGGATCGCCCGTCGCGACGCACAGCGCGCGATGCAGCTCGGCGATGCGCCGGCCGAGGAGCGCCATGCGCCCGAGGTGGAATTCCACCGCCGCCGCCTCGCCCGGGCTCTCCGCGCCGGTCGCCGCGGGATGCGCGGGCGTCAGCATGTTGCCCAGGTGCTGGCAGGTGAGCTGCCACAGGTCGCCCTGGTTCTCGACGAATTTCTGCAGGATCGCGAGCGTCACCGGCTCCTCGCCCTCGCGCACGAACTCCATGCCGCCCAGCACCGGCGCGATGTTCGGGAACGGCGACACCTCGGTGAGGAAGCGGCCCAGCTCGAACTCGGGATTCACGCCGTCGCGCATGCGGCGGTAGCCCTTGAGGAACAGGCGGTTGCCGAAGAAGACCGCGGTGTTGGTCTGTTCGACCGCGGGCACGCGCACCTCGTCGGCGATCGCCACCGCCGCGGCGGCGTAGGCGGCGGTCGCGGAGAAGCGCAGCAGGCCCGGGCCGAGCGGAACCTGCAGGCCTTCGCCCATGGCGCGCGCGATGGCGCGCGTGAACGCGCTGTCGGCGAACGCGGCGTAGAAGATGCCCACGCGGTCGCGGTGGCGCACCTTCACGATCGCGTTGTTGCCGAAGCGCTCCATCGGATCGTGCGAGCGCGACTCCCAATCGATGCCGAAGGGAATGAAGTAGCGCTGGCAGCCGCCCGCGGCGAGCTCCACCTCGACGAAGGAGACGGTCCAGGTGTTGCCGTCCGCCTTCCACGGCGCGAGCATGGTCACGCGCGTGTCGGCGATCGCGTCGTTCCTCGCCGCGAACCAGCGCCGCTGGCGCAGGTACGGCAGCAGCACCTCGTCGCGCAGCTTCTCGTGCGGGGCGTGCATGAAGAACTCGCCGGGGTTGCGCGCGCCGCCCGCGCTTTCGAGCGCCTGCTGCCAGCCGGGTGCCAGCACCAGCACCGGGATGCGGCGCGTCACCAGGCGCTCCTCGTGCCAGCCCGGCGGCTTCGCGTCGTTCGCGAGGCGGAAGGCCATGTAGCCGTGCCCCGCGAGCGTGAAGAGGTAGGGAAGCTTGCCGATCGGCGGGAACGGCTCCTGGCCCAGGAGCTCCACCGGCACGCGGCCCTCGAAGCGGCCGAGGTCGAGCTCCACCGCCTGCGGCACGCGCGAGAGGTTGGCGACGCAGAGGATCGCCTCGTCGCGGTACTCGCGGACATAGGCGAGGATGCGGCGGTTGCCCGGATCGAGGAACGCGATGGTGCCGCGCCCGAACGACTGGTAGTTGCGGCGCGTCGCGACCAGGCGCCGCGTCCAGTGCAGGAGCGACGACGGGTTGCGCAGCTGCGCCTCTACGTTGACCGCCTCATAGCCGTACACCGGGTCCATCACCGGCGGGAGGTACAGGCGCTGCGGATCGGCGCGCGAGAAGCCGGCGTTGCGGTCCGGCGACCATTGCATGGGCGTCCGCACGCCGTTGCGGTCGCCGAGATAGATGTTGTCGCCCATGCCGATCTCGTCGCCGTAGTAGAGGATCGGCGCGCCGGGCATGGTCATCAGCAGGAAGGTGATGAGCTCGATCTTCGGCCGGCTGTTCTCCATGAGGGGCGCGAGGCGCCGGCGGATCCCCACGTTCACGCGCATGCGCGGATCGTTCGCGAAGATGCGGTACATGTAGTCGCGCTCGCGGTCGGTCACCATCTCGAGCGTGAGCTCGTCGTGGTTGCGCAGGAAGATCGCCCACTGGCAGTGGCCGGGAATGGGCGGCGTCTGCGCGAGGATCTCCACCAGCGGATACCGGTCCTCCATGGCGATCGCCATGTAGAGCCGCGGCATCATCGGAAAGTGGTACGCCATGTGGCATTCGTCGCCGTCCCCGAAGTACTGGCGCACGTCCTCCGGCCACTGGTTCGCCTCGGCGAGCAGCAGCCGGCCGCGATAGTTGCGGTCGAGGTCGGCGCGGATCTTCTTGATGATCGCGTGCGTCTCGGGAAGGTTCTCGTTGTTGGTGCCTTCCCGCTCGACGAGGTAGGGAATCGCGTCCAGCCGGAAGCCGTCCACGCCCATGTCGAGCCAGAAATGCATGATGCGCAGCACCGCGCGCAGCACGTGCGGGTTGTCGAAGTTGAGGTCCGGCTGGTGGCTGAAGAAGCGGTGCCAGTAGT
>JAICTR010000273.1 GCA_025936275.1 Burkholderiales bacterium | reverse complement strand
GCTCATGGTGGCGTTCGTGAAGGACGTGAGGCTCACGCTGGTCGCGCTGGTGGTGGCGATGATGCCGGTGCTGTGGCTCCTGGGAACGTTGCCGCTGCTGCACTTCGGCATCGATCCGCTCTCGATCCTGGTGCCGTTCCTGATCTTCTCCATCGGCGTCTCGCACGCGGTGCAGATGACCAAGACCTGGGAGCGCGAGGTGAGCGCCGGGGCGGATGGGCTGGAAGCCGCGCGACGCGCCTTCGGCAAGCTCTTCATTCCCGGCACCCTCGCGCTCCTCACCAACGTGCTCGGCTTCGCGGTGATCATGCTGATCCCGATCGACATCGTGCGCGAGCTGGGCATCACCGCCTCGCTCGGCGTGGCGTGGATGATCGTCACCAACAAGATGCTGCTGCCGATCCTGCTCTCGCACCTGCGGCTCTCGCCGCGCGCGATGCAGGGCGAGGCGCGCCAGGAAGGGCGCGCGGAACGCGTGTGGCGCGCCGCCGCGCACTGCGTCGATCCGAAGCGTGCGCGGGCGATCGTCGTGCTCGCGCTCGTCGTGCTCGCCGCGGGCATCCTGCAGGCGCGGCACCTGCGCGTGGGCGACTACGGCATCGGCGTGCCGGAGCTTCGGCCCGACTCGCGCTACAACCGCGACAACGCCCTCATCGTCGACAAGTTCCGTATCGGCGTGAACACGCTGGGCGTCGTGGCGCAGACCTCGGGCGTGCAGGGCGCCTGCACGCAGTACGACATCATGAGCGCCATCGAGCGCTTCGACTGGTACATGCAGAACGTGCCGGGCACGCAGTCGGTGATCTCGCTCGCCGGGCTCGCCAAGGTGCTGAACGCGGGATTCAACGAGGGCAACGTGAAGTGGCGCCAGCTCCCGCGCGATCCGCAGGTGATGGCGCAGGCGGTCTCGCCGGTGGACACCTCGACGGGCCTCCTCAACGCCGACTGCAGCGCCATGCAGGTGCTGGTGAACACCACCGACCAGCAGGGCGCGACGCTCGCGCGGCTGGTCTCCGAGGTGAAGCAATACGCCGCCGCGCATCCCACGCCGCACCTCGAATTCAAGCTCGCCACCGGCAACATGGGGGTCGCCGCGGCGACCAACGAGGCGGTGGACGAGGCGCGCTGGCAGATGAACCTCGCGATCTTCGGCGCGCTGCTCCTCATGTGCCTCGCCACGTTCCGCAGCCTGCGCGCGACGCTCTGCATCCTCATCCCGCTCGCGATCGTCTCGGTGCTGTGCGAGGCGCTGATGCCCACCCTCGGCATCGGGCTCAAGATCTCGACGCTGCCGGTGATCGCGCTGGGCGTCGGCGTGGGCGTCGATTACGGCATCTACCTCTACGATCGCATCGAGGCGCACCTGCGCGAAGGCAAGGCGCTGGGCGAATCGTTCTACGAGGCGTTGCAGGAGCGCGGCACGGCGATGGTCTTCACGGCGGTCACGATGACGATCGGCGTCGGCACATGGGCGCTCTCGGCGCTCAAGTTCCAGGCGGACATGGGGATCCTGCTGGCGTTCATGTTCTTCCTCAACATGCTGGGCGCGCTGTTCCTCTTGCCGGCGCTCGCCTCGTTCCTGCTGAAGCCCGCGGCGCACGGAACGCGCTAAGCTCGCGAGATGGCGAAGACCTTCCTCCTCCTCGGCGCGCTGGCGATGGCGCTCGGCGTCGCGGCCGGCGCATTCTCGGCCCATGCGGCCAAGGGTGCGGCGCACCCCGATGCGGCGCGGCTGCTGCAATCGGCGGTGCTCTATCACCTCGTCCACGGGCTCGCGCTGGTCGCGGTCGGCATCATCGCGCGCGGCGGCACCTCGCCGTGGCTCGGCGCAGCGGGCGTGCTCTTCGTCGTCGGGATCCTCTGCTTCAGCGGGTCGCTCTGGTACCTCGCGATGACCGGCCGCTCGCCCGGCCCCATCGCGCCCACCGGCGGCCTCGCCTTCATCGCCGGCTGGCTCGCGCTCGCCGTCCACGCCCTGAAATAGGGACAGTCCCCCTTTTCTCTTAGGCGGAACGACTCCTGTCGTCGCATGCTGTTCCTTCTTAGAGAAAAAGGGGACTGTCCCTATTTCTTTGCGACGGCGCTCTGCGGCGCCTCGTTCACCACGAGCTGGAAGACATCGGGGCGGGAGTAGTGGCCCGCGACGTCGAAGTCGAACTTGCCGCGGCCGATGTCGCCGAGGTCGAGGTCGGCGGTGAGGATCGCTTCGCCCTCGAAGCTCGGGCCGGCGAGCACCTTGCCGAGCGGGCTCACGATGGCGCTTCCGCCGCGCATGATGACGGCGTCGGGCGAATCGCCGAGGGACATGCGCACGCTCGCCGGGAACTCGCGCCGGCGGATGAACTGGCACGCGGTGAGCACGAAGCAGCGTCCCTCGAGCGCCACGTGCTGCATCGTGGGCAGCCACGTGTCGCGATCGTCCGCGGTGGGCGCGCAATAGAGCGCCACGTTCTTCGCGTACATCGCCATGCGCAGCATCGGCATGTAGTTTTCCCAGCAGATCACCGCGCCGATGTTGCCGTACGGGCTTTCCACCGCGGTCAAGGTCGAGCCGTCGCCGAAGCCCCAGATCATGCGTTCCAGCGCCGTGGGCATGAGCTTGCGATGCTTGCCGAGGAGCGCGCCGTCGGGTCCGAAGAAGAGCACGGTGCAGTAGCAGGTGCCGCCGTCGCGCTCGATCACGCCGATCACGACGTGCACGCCGTGCGCGGCGGCCGCCTCGCCGAGGCGTTGCGTGTGCGGCCCCGGCACCGGAATCGCGGCATCGAGATAGATGCGGAATTCCTCGCGTCCCACCGGATCGCGCGCGCCGACCACGAGCCCATAGTTGAGGCCCTTGGGATAGCCGGGGATGAACGCCTCCGGGAACACCACCACCTTCGCGCCCTTCGCGGCCGCCTCGCCCACCAGGCGCACGGCCTTCGCGACGCAGGCGTCGGAATCGAACGGCACCGCGGAGGCTTGCACCACCGCCGCGCGCACCGTCGTGCTCGAACCGCTCATGCCTTCCTCCCTCGCTCTCGCGTCATCGGCGCACCTCGACGGGATCGCCGACGCGGATCGTCCCCGTCTCCAGCACGAACCAGTTGATGCCGAACATGATGCCGAACTCCGCGTGCTGCCGGTACGAGGCGAGCGTCGCGAGCGGCTCGGGCCCCATCACTTCGCCCGTGGATTGGTCGGTGGTCGTGACCTCGCAGCGGCCCGAGGGCTTCGCCGCGCCGAACGTCGCGCCGCCCACCACGACTTCCTTCCATTCATCCTCCGCGAACGCGGGCGATCCGGCGAGCACCACGTTCGGCCGGAAGCGATTCATCGGCAGCGCGCGGCGCCCCTTCGCGATGAGGCGCGCGTTGAGGTCCGCGAGCGACGCCTCGGAGGTCGCGAGGCACGCGTAGCCGTCGGCGAAGCTCACGATGCGCCCGGGCGCGTATTCCGGATTCGATTCGCGGCGCGTCGTCTCCGGCATGTAGACGATGCGGCAAGCGATGCCGAGGTAATCCGAGAGCCAGGCATCGGCCTCCGGAGAAGGCGCGAGCGCCTCGCAGTGGCTGCGCCACACATGCACCGGCAGCGGCTCGCCCTCCGCGGGCTCGAGCGGCAACGCCACGGGATCGCGATCCGGCGCGGAAAGCACCAGCGCATCGTCCTCGATGTCGGTCCACACCGTCGCCATGCGCGGCAGCACGCGCTGCGTGAGGAACTCGCCCGAAGGCTCGACCAGCATGAAGCGCCGGTCGTGCACGAGGCCGCGCTCGGTGCAGCGGGCCTCGGCGACGTCGATCGCCTTGAGCCCCTTCACCGGATAGATGTGCAGCGCGGAAACCGCGATCGCCATTGGCGTGACGTGCGCAATTGAATCCCGAGGCGTCCAAGGGTACCTTATCGATCGATTCCCGTTTCCACGGGAATGACGCAAACCGGAGAGGAACCGCCATGGCCCTGTGGGACAAGCTGATGGGCGAGCTGGTCGACATCGTCGAGTGGCTCGACGACACCAACGACACGCTCGCGTACCGCTTCGAGCGCTACCAGAACGAGATCAAGTACGGCGCGAAGCTCGTGGTGCGCGAGGGACAGCTCGCGGTGTTCGTGAACGAAGGCCGGCTCGCGGACGTCTTCAAGCCCGGCACTTATGCGCTCACCACGCAGAACCTGCCGATCCTCGCGACGCTGAAGGGCTGGAAGTACGGGTTCAATAGCCCGTTCAAGGCCGAGGTGTACTTCGTCTCCACGCGCAAGTTCACCGACCTCAAGTGGGGCACGCCGGGGCCGGCGATGATGCGCGACGGCGACTTCGGCATGGTGCGCGTCACCGCCTACGGCCTCTACGCGATCCGCGCGAAGGACGGC
>JAICTR010000132.1 GCA_025936275.1 Burkholderiales bacterium | reverse complement strand
GGCTACGAAGGACAGGGACCGGAGCACTCGTCCGCGCGCCTCGAGCGCTACCTGCAGCTCTGCGCCGAGCACAACATCCAGGTCTGCGTGCCTTCGAACGCGGCGCAGTTCTTCCACATGATCCGCCGCCAGGTGGAGCGTCCGATGAGGAAGCCGCTCATCGTGATGACGCCGAAGAGCCTGCTGCGCAAGAAGGAGGCGTCGTCCCCGCTCGCCGACCTGGCGAGCGGCGGCTTCCAGGTGATCATCCCGGAAGTGGAGAAACTCGCGCCGAAAAAGGTGAAGCGCGTGGTGTTCTGCGCGGGCAAGGTGTACTACGACATCGTGGCCGAGCGCGCGAAGCGCGGCGTGGAGGACATCGCGGTGGTGCGCATCGAGCAGCTCTATCCCTTCCCGCACGAGGAGTTCCAGGCGCAGATCGACCTCTACCCGAACGCGAAGAGCGTCGTGTGGTGCCAGGAGGAGCCGGGCAACCAGGGCGCGTGGCATCGCATCCAGCATTACCTGCAGCGCCACATGCGCGCGGACCAGGAGCTGAGCTACGCGGGGCGCGCTTCCTCGGCGTCGCCCGCGGTGGGCTACCTGCAGCTTCACAACGAGCAGCAGAAGGAGCTGGTGGAGGCCGCGTTGAGCCTCGATGCCGGCACGCGCAAGCAGGCGGCCTGAAGCGGCGACCCGGGAGAGACGACCATGCAAGTCGAAGTGAAAGTCCCGCAGCTTTCCGAATCCGTCTCCGAGGCGACGCTCGTCGCATGGCGCAAGAAGCCGGGCGAGGCGGTGAAGCGCGACGAGAACCTGATCGACATCGAGACCGACAAGGTGGTGCTGGAGCTTCCCGCGCCCGCCGACGGCGTGCTCGCGAAGATCGTGAAGAACGACGGCGAGAGCGTGACCAGCGGCGAGCTGCTCGCGGTGATCGACACGGAAGCGAAGCCGACGGTTGGCTCCTCGGCTCCGCCTGGGGAGAAGCCGACCGTCGCCCCCGTGCCAACGGGGGCCCAGAAAGCCGCGGCTCCGGCTGCAGCCAAGGCCGCTTCTCCTTCCGCGTCCAAGATCGCGGCCGAGAAGGGCATCGATACGGCGACCGTGCAGGGCAGCGGGCGCGACGGGCGCGTCACGAAGGCGGACGTCCTCGCGGCGCCGGCGGCGCCGGCCTCGATCGGCACGAGCGTCTCCCCCTCGGCGTCCACCTCCGCGCCCGCACGCCCGGCGCCGGCGATCCAGATTCCCAGCGGCTCCCGCACCGAGCAGCGCGTGCCGATGTCGCGCCTGCGCCAGCGCATCGCCGAGCGCCTCGTGCAATCGCAATCCACCGCGGCCATCCTCACCACGTTCAACGAGGTGAACATGGCGCCGGTGATGGAGCTGCGCGCGCGCTACCGCGAGAAGTTCGAGAAGGAGCACGGCGTGAAGCTGGGCTTCATGTCGTTCTTCGTGAAGGCCGCGGTGCACGCGCTGCGCAAGTACCCGGTCGTGAACGCCTCGATCGACGGCCACGACATCGTCTACCACGGCTACTTCGACATCGGCATCGCGGTGGGCAGCGAGCGCGGGCTGGTGGTGCCGATCCTGAGGAACGCCGACCTCATGTCGATCGCCGAGATCGAGCAGCAGATCGCGGACTTCGGGCGGCGCGCGAAGGACGGCAAGATCACCATCGAGGAGTTGAGCGGCGGCACGTTCTCGATCTCCAACGGCGGCATCTTCGGCTCGATGCTCTCCACGCCGATCATCAATCCGCCGCAGAGCGCGATCCTGGGCGTGCACGCGACCAAGGAGCGGCCGGTGGCGGAGAACGGGCAGGTCGTGATCCGTCCGATGAACTACCTCGCGCTCTCGTACGACCATCGCATCATCGACGGGCGGGAGGCGGTGCTCGCGCTGGTGGCGATGAAGGAAGCGCTCGAGGACCCGGCGCGGCTGCTGCTGGACGTCTGACGCGTGGCGCGAAGGAAGAAGCGGCTCACGGTCGCGGCGGTCGCGTGGCGGATCTTCTTCTTCGTCGCGGGGTCGCTCCTGGTGGGATTCCTCACCGTGTTCCTCGACGCGGAGCTCGGCATCTACCTGCCGCGCCACGCCGCGGTGTCGCTCGCGGTGGGCATCGCGGTGGCGGTGACCTTCTGGCTGCTGAGGCTCCTCAAGCATCCGCCGCTGCTGTTGCGCGACGTGCCGCCGATCGCGGCGGGGCTCTGCGCGGGATTGGGCGTGCACATCGCGCGCTTCTGGCTGAGATAACGGAAAGACCATGGCACAGGCATTCGACGTCGTCGTGATCGGCGCCGGACCCGGCGGCTACATCGCCGCGATCCGCGCCGCGCAACTGGGATTCAGGACCGCCGCCATCGAGGGATGGCGCAACGCCAAGGGCGAGCTCGCGCTCGGAGGCACGTGCCTCAACGTGGGCTGCATTCCGTCGAAGGCGCTGCTCGCGTCCTCGGAGGAGTACGAGAAGGCGCAGCACCTCGATGCGCATGGCATCTCGGTTTCCGGCGTGAAAATCGACATCGCGAAGATGCAGTCGCGCAAGGACGCCATCGTCGCCAAGATGACGAGGGGCGTCGAATACCTCTTCAAGAAGAACAAGGTCGCGTGGCTGCAGGGCTTCGGACGCTTCACCGGCCGCTCGGCCGACGGCTACACGCTCGAGGTCGCGGGCGTGGGCGAGGCGCAGTCCATCAGCGCGAAGCACGTGATCGTCGCGACTGGCTCGAGCGTCCGCCCATTGCCGGGCGTCACGATCGACAACGAGGCGATCTGCGACAACGTCGGCGCGCTCGCCTTCCCCGCGGTGCCGAAGCGCCTCGGCGTGATCGGCGCGGGCGTGATCGGGCTCGAGCTCGGCAGCGTCTGGCGCCGGCTCGGTTCCGAGGTGACGATCCTCGAGGCGCTGCCGAATTTCCTCGGCGCCTGCGACGACGCCGTCTCGAAGGAGGCGTGGAAGCAATTCACGAAACAGGGGCTCGACATCAAGCTCGGCGTAAAGATCGGCAAGGTCTCGGCGAAGAAATCCGGCGTGACGGTCGAGTACACCGACGACAAGGGCGCCGCGCAGAAGCTCGAGTGCGACAAGCTGGTGGTCTCGATCGGGCGCGTGCCCAATACCGAGGGCCTGGGCTGCGATGCGATCGGCCTCGCGCTCGATCCGCGCGGCTTCATCGAGGTGGACGAGCATTGCCGCACGGCGCTTCCCAACCTCTACGCGATCGGGGACGTGGTGCGCGGCCCGATGCTCGCGCACAAGGCCGAGGACGAGGGCGTGATGGCGGCCGAGCTCATCGCCGGCCAGAAGCCGCACATCGACTACGCGTGCATCCCGTGGGTGATCTACACGAACCCCGAGATTGCCTGGGTCGGCATGAGCGAGCAGCAGGCGAAGGCGAAGGGCGTCGTGGTGAAGACGGGACAGTTCCCGTTCTCGGTGAACGGCCGCGCGCTGGGCCTCGACGAGCCGGTGGGCTTCGTGAAGGTGGTGGCCGATGCGGCGACCGACCGCGTGCTCGGCGTGCACATCGTGCATGCGCGCGCTTCGGACATCATCCAGGAAGCTGTCACGACGATGGAATTCGCCGGCGCGTCCGAGGACATCGCGCGCATCGTGCACGGCCATCCCACGCTCTCCGAGGTGGTCAAGGAAGCGGCGCTCGCCGTCGACAAGCGGTCGCTCAACATGTAGCGGGTTTATAGCGGGGAACGCAGATGAACGCGGATGGCCGCAGATGAACGCGGCAGAAGCGGGTAGGGTAGGTGCCGTAAATGTTTGGCCATCGCTTGCGCAGAGGTCGACCAACGCCCTTCTCTTATCTGCGTTCATCTGCGGCCCTCTGCGGTTCATCTGCGTTTCCAGGACTTTTGCCCGACACGTGCACGCTGCCTCCGAAATCCCCATCCCCGAGAACGGCCGCGACGAGGAGATCGAGGCCGGCGATTTCTCGGGCCCGCTCGAGTGGTACTGGCACTTCAGCCAGCGCCACGACTTCGAGACCGACAGCGAGCAGCTCGCGGTGCTGCAGAAGCTGCAGCGCCTCTTCGACCAGCTCGAGGACTACCGCCAGTACCGGCAGGGGACGATCAACCGCCTGGTGACCAACCTCGGCGCGGGGCGCCGCCCGCCGCGCGGCGTCTACATCTGGGGCGGCGTCGGGCGCGGCAAGTCGCTCATGATGGACGCGTTCTTCAAGGTCTCGCGCCATCGCCGCAAGCGTCGCGTGCACTTCCACGAGTTCATGCGCGAGATCCACGCGCGCATGAAGGCGCTCTCCGGCCAGGAGGATCCGCTCGACCTCATCTCGACCGAGATCGCACGGGAGCTGAGGCTCCTCGCCTTCGACGAGTTCCACGTGAGCGACATCGCCGACGCCATGATCCTCGGGCGGCTCCTCGAGCTGCTGGTGGCGAAGGGCGTGGTGCTGGTGATGACCTCCAACTACCGCCCGGGCGAGCTCTATCCCAACGGCCTGCAGCGCGCGCGCTTCCTTCCCGCGATCGAGGTGCTCGAGCGCGAGCTGGACGTCGTGCACCTCGCCGGCACGGTCGACCATCGCCGGCGGTTGCTCGATGCGCTGAGCGTCTACTACACGCCGCTCGACGCCGAGGCCGATGCACACCTCGTGAACTTCTTCGAGGCGATGACCAAGGCGACGTTCGCGGAGAACGGCGCCATCGAGGTCGGAGGCCGCCCGCTCGCCTTCCGCCGCCGCGCGAAGGGCGTGCTGTGGCTCGATTTCGCCGAGCTCTGCGAGAAGCCGCGCTCGCAGGTGGACTACCTCGAGATCGCCAGCGCCTACCACACGGTGCTGGTCTCGGACGTGCCGTGCCTGGGAGCGGACCACCTCGATGCCGCGCGCCGCTTCACCTGGCTCGTGGACGTCTTCTACGACCAGCGCGTGAAGCTCGTGCTCACGGCCGCGGCCTCGCCCGAGGAGCTGCTCGGCGAGGCGGGCGAGGGCTCCGGTGCCGAGCGCATGCTGCGCGCCGAGTTCGCGCGCACCGTGAGCCGCCTGCGCGAGATGCAGTCGCGCGACTACTTCGCGCGCAAGCACGCCTCCTCCCAATGGGGTCAGGTTAAATTTTGATCCTGTCCCCTTTTTTTGCGATTTGCCTGCCGCCCGCGGAAAATTGGGGACAGGATCAAAATGTAACCTGACCCCATTCGAAAAATGAAAGCCATCCTCCTCAGCAAGGACGCGGACCAATTCCAGGCGCGCGTGGCGGACGTCGCGGAGAGCGACCTTCCCGAAGGCGACGTCACGGTGAAGGTCGATTACTCGACCATCAACTACAAGGACGCGCTCGCGCTCACCGACAAGTCGCCCATCGTGCGCAAATGGCCGATGGTGGCCGGCATCGATTTCGCCGGCGTGGTCGAGGCGAGCGCGCATCCCGCGTGGAAGCCCGGCGATCGCGCGATCTTGAACGGCTGGGGCGTGGGCGAGACGCACTGGGGCGGACTCGCGCAGAAGGCGCGCGTGAGGGGCGATTGGCTGGTGCGCCTGCCCGAAGGCATGACGACGCGCGAGGCGATGGCGATCGGCACCGCCGGCTACACCGCGATGCTCTGCGTGATGGCGCTCGAGCGCCTGGGCGTCACGAAGGAGCGCGGCGAGATCCTGGTCACGGGTGCCACGGGCGGCGTCGGCAGCATCTCGGTGGCGATCCTGGCGCGGCTCGGTTACCGCGTGGTCGCATCCACGGGGAAAATCTCCGAGACGGAGTATCTGCAATCCCTCGGCGCGGCGGAGATCGTCGATCGCGCCACGTTGTCACAACCCGGCAAGCCGCTGCAGAAGGAGCGCTGGGCGGGCGTGGTGGATTCCGTCGGCAGCCACACGCTGGTGAACGCGTGCGCGCAGACCCAGGCCGAAGGCGCCGTCGCGGCGTGCGGGCTCGCGCAAGGCATGGATTTCCCGGCGACGGTCGCGCCCTTCATCCTGCGCGGCGTGACGCTCGCCGGCGTGAACAGCGTCACCGCGCCGATGGAGCGCCGCCTCGAGGCGTGGCGGCGCCTAGCGACCGAGCTCGACCGCGCGAAGCTCGCCTCGACGATCACCGACATTCGCCTGGCGGACGCGATCGCGAAGGCGCGCGACGTGATCGCCGGCAAGGTGCGCGGCCGCCTGGTGGTGGACGTGAACGCATAGCACGAGGAGGAGAGCCATGACCACGATCGACGAGAGCCGCGCGACCACGTATCGCGCCTTCCACGAGCGCTCGGTGCGCGACCCCGAGGGATTCTGGGCCGAGCAGGCGAGGCTCATCGATTGGCACAAGCCGTTCTCGAAGGTGCTCGAGTACTCGAAGCCGCCGTTCCGCTCCTGGTTCGTGGGCGGCGAGACCAACCTCTGCCACAACGCCGTGGACCGCCACCTCGCGAAGCGCGCCAATCAAGCCGCGCTCGTCTGGATCTCCACCGAAGTCGACCAGGTCCGCACCTTCACCTACGCGCAGCTTCACGACGAGGTGAACCGCTTCGCGGGGATCCTGCGCGACCTCGGCGTCGGCAAGGGCGACCGGGTCCTCATCTACATGCCGATGATTCCCGAAGCGGTGTTCGCGATGCTCGCCACCGTGCGCCTGGGCGCGATCCATTCGGTGGTCTTCGGCGGCTTCGCCGCGGCGAGCCTCGCGGCGCGCATCGACGACGCGCAGCCGAAGGCGATGGTGACGGCCGATGCGGGCATGCGCATGGGCAAGACCATCGCGCTGAAGCCCCTCATCGACGAATCGCTGCGCATCGCGAAGCACCCGCCGGCGAAGGTGCTGATCGTCGATCGGGGCTTGGACAAGGCGATGCACCGCGTCGCCGGCCGCGACGTCGATTACGCCGAAGCGCGCGAGAAGCAGGGCAAGGTCGAGGTGCCGGTGACCTGGCTCGAATCGAACGAGCCCTCGTACATCCTCTACACCAGCGGCACCACGGGCAATCCCAAGGGCGTGCAGCGCGACACCGGCGGGCATGCCGTGGCGCTCGCCGCCTCGATGAAGCACATCTTCTGCTCCAATCCCGGCGAGGCGTACTTCTCCACCTCGGACATCGGCTGGGTGGTGGGCCACTCGTACATCGTGTACGGGCCGCTCATCAACGGCTCGACCACGATCATGTACGAGGGCGTTCCGGTGCGACCGGACCCGGGCGTGTGGTGGCGCATCGTGCAGGACTACAAGGTCACCTCGATGTTCACCTCGCCCACCGCGATCCGCGTGCTGAAGAAGCAGGACCCGGCGTGGATGAAGAAGTACGACACCTCGAGCCTGCGCTACCTCTTCCTCGCCGGCGAGCCGTTGGACGAGCCCACCGCGCGCTGGGTCTCCGAATCCCTCGGCGCGGAGGTCGTGGACAACTACTGGCAGACCGAATCCGGCTGGCCGATCTTGACCGCCTGCCCCGGCGTGGAGGACACGCCGCGCAAGTTCGGTTCGCCGTCGTTCCCCGCGTACGGCTACAACGTGAAGCTGAAGCACGAGGAGACCGGCAAGGAGGTCGGCACCG
>JAICTR010000529.1 GCA_025936275.1 Burkholderiales bacterium | reverse complement strand
GGAGCGCCCGACCACCACGGCGTGCGCGCCCTCCACCGGGATCGACTCGTGCTCGAGGATCTTCATGATCCCCCACGGCGTGCACGGATAGAACGCAGGGTCGCCCGCGGCGAGCTTGCCCACGTTGAGGTAGTTGAAGCCGTCCACGTCCTTGTCGGGCGAGATGGCATCGATCACCGCGTGCTTGTCGAGCGGCTTCGGCAGCGGCATCTGCACGAGGATCCCGTGCACCGAGTCGTCCTCGTTCAGGCGCTCCACGAAGGCGATGAGCTGCGCCTGCGAAGTCTCCGCCGCGAGCTTGTGCGTCTGCGAGCGCATGCCGATCGCCTCGCAGGCGAAGGTCTTGTTGCGCACGTACACCTGGCTCGCCGGGTCGTCGCCGACGACCACCACCGCGAGCTCGGGCAGCACGCCCGCCTCGCGCAGGCGCGCCACGCGCACCGCGAGCTCCGCGCGGTAATCCTGCGCGATCGCCTTGCCGTCGATGAGCCGCGCGCTCACGGCTTCGCGCCCCGCGTGCGGCGCGTGCCGCGCTCGTCGACGATGAAGTCGAGCGGCTGGTCGTGCGCCTCGTGCGGCAGCGACTCGACCACGAAGGCGGAAGCGAGCGCGGCCACGCAGCAGGTGGAAGCGGTGCGCCCGGAGAGCAGGCGATCGAAATATCCCGCGCCGTAGCCCAGGCGATAGCCATCGAGATCCACGGCGAGCGCCGGCACCCAGGCGAAATCGACGTCCGTGATCTCCACGCGCGCGCAGCGCTCGGGGTGCGGCTCGGGAATGTTCCACACGCCGGGGACGCAGTCGTGGTCCAGCTCGCGCACGACGTGCAGCTCCAGGTGGCGCGGCGGCGGCGTGATGCGCGGCAGGACAATCCTCTTGCCGTCGGCGCGCGCGCGGTCGAGAAAGAGGCGCGTGTTCCATTCGCTGCCGATCGCCATGGTGGCGAGGACGGAGCGCGCCGCGGCGTATTGCGGCAGCGCCGTGATGCGCTCGACCAGCGCTTCGGTGATGCGCTCGCGCTCGGCTTCGGGCAGCGCGTCGCGCCGCGCGGTCATCTCGCGCCTGAGTTGTGCCTTGAGGGAGGGGATGGGCTGTGCGTTCATGCCGCTATTCTAGTGCGGCGCAGCAAGGCGGGTCCCGCGGCTTCGCGGTATCCTCGTTTTTTTCACGACCGGAACGCCGCCCCATGAAGATCGTCTCGCTCATTTCGCTCGCCTGCGCCGCCGCGTTTTCGCTCACCGCCGCCGCCGCCGACAGTCCCTTCGCCGCGTTCAAGGGCAAGGTGAAGGCCGGCCTGTACGAGTACCGCACGCAGATGGACATGGGCAACATCCCCGGCATGCCGCCGGGAATGGGCAAGCAATCCCACACCTTCCAGCATTGCGTGACGCCCGAGGACATCGAGCGCGGCGAGATGGGCAAGGGCGGCCGCAACCAGATGCCGAAGGATTGCGACGTGAAGGACTTCCGCATGTCGGGGAACACCGCGAGCTACAGGATGGTCTGCACGGGCGAGCACGCTATGACCGCCGACAACAAGATCACGTTCAACGGCAACGGCTACGACATGGACATGACCATGGACATGTCGCATGGCGGCCAGCCGATGCACATGAAGCAGC
>JAICTR010000351.1 GCA_025936275.1 Burkholderiales bacterium | reverse complement strand
GTGCGCATTTCACGCGCGAGGCGGACGAGGACAACGTGGACGAGCACGGCCGCATGCTCTCGGACAACATCTTCGGCACGCAGGCCGAGGATGCGCTGCGCCGCGACTTCACCGTGAACGCGCTCTTCTACGACCCGGTCAAGGAAGAGGTGTGGGATTACGTGCACGGGCTGAAGGACCTGAAGGCGAAGAAGCTCGTGATGATCGGGGACCCCGGCACGCGCTATCGGGAGGATCCGGTGCGCATGCTTCGCGCGGCGCGGCTTTCGGCCAAGCTGGGGCTCGAGATCGACGCGAAGACCGCGGCGCCGATCGCCACGCACAAGCACTTCCTGGAGAACGTGCCGCATGCGCGCCTCTTCGAGGAGATCCTGAAGCTGCTGCTCTCCGGCAATGCGGTCGAATGCGTGCGCGTGCTGCGCGAGCTGCACCTGCACCATGGGCTCCTGCCGCTCCTCGATACCGCGCTCGAGGATCCCGAGGCCGGTCCTTTCGCGCTCGCCGCGTTGCGCGCCACCGACGAGCGGCTCGCGGAAGCGAAGCCGGTGTCGCCGGCGTTTCTCCTCGCCGCGCTCCTCTGGGGCCAGGTCGAGAAGAACCTGCGCAAGTTCGAATCGCAGGGACAGGCGACGATCCCGGCGCTGCACTCGGCGATGCACGAGGCGCTCGACGCGCAGCGCGAGTCGCTCGCCATCCCGCGCCGCTTCGACGCCACCATGAAGGAGCTGTGGCTGATGCAGCCGCGCTTCCTGCAGCGCGGCGGGCAGCGCCCGTATCGCCTGCTGGAGCACCCGCGCTTTCGCGCCGCCTACGATTTCTTCGCGCTGCGCGCGGCCTCCGCCAACGCGCCGCGGGAGGCGGCGCAGTGGTGGGACCGCTTCCAGGACGCGAGCCCGGACGAGCGCGAGCGCATGCTCGTCTCGGACGAGGCGGGGCCGAAGAAGAAGCGCCGGCGGCGGCGCGGCGGCGCGAAGAAGAACGCGCCCGCCACCGGCACCGAGGCGCTGCTGCCCGATTCGCGCGGCGCGATCGAAGAGTGAATCCGCCGGTCGCCGCCGTGGTCGCGCTCGGCTCCAACCTCGACGACCCCGAAGCGCAGGTGCGCCGCGCGTTCGCGGAGCTCGCGGCGCTGCCCGACACCTGGGTCGCGGCGCGCTCGGCGCTGTATCGCACCGATCCCGTGGGCTACGCCGACCAGCCGCCCTTCGTGAACGCGTGCGCGAAGCTCGAGACGCGCCTCGCGCCGCGGGAGCTGCTGGATGCGTTGCTCGGGATCGAGCGCCGCCACGGACGCAGCCGCGGCGTGCCCAACGGCCCGCGCACGCTCGACCTCGACCTCGTCCTCTACGGCGGCGCGACGCTCGACGAGCCGGGGCTCACCGTGCCGCATCCGCGCGCGCACGAGCGCGCCTTCGTCCTCGCGCCGCTGGTCGATGCGTGGCCCGAGGCCGTGATCCCGGGCAAGGGCGCGGCGAAGGCGCTCCTCGGGAAAGTCGGCACCGAAGGCATCGAACGGATCGAAGCGGGTCCCGGCTGGCGCGGGAATGACGGGGCGTGATGAAGCACCGCTACATCGTGGTGGAGGGACCGATCGGCGCGGGCAAGACCAGCCTCGCGGTGCGCCTCGCCGAGCGCATGAACGCCGCGACGCTGCTCGAGGATCCGAAGGCCAATCCGTTCCTCGCCCAGTTCTACCGCGACATGCGCCGCTACGCGCTGCCGACGCAGCTCTTCTTCCTCTTCCAGCGCGTGGCGCAGCTCGAAGCCGTGAAGCAGCCCGACCTCTTCGGCAAACCCACGGTCGCCGATTTCACGCTCGCCAAGGACCCGCTCTTCGCCCGCTTGACGCTCGACGACGCCGAGTACCAGCTCTACGACAAGATCCACGCGCACGTGAAGCCGCAGGTGCCCCCGCCCGACCTCGTGATCTACCTGCAGGCTTCGGTGGATACGCTGGTCTCGCGCGTGAAGCGCCGCGGCGTGCCGTCCGAAGCGTCGATCGACGAGGCCTATCTGCGCCGGCTGTCGGAGGCCTACACCAGCTACTTTCACCACTACGAGGACAGCCCGCTCCTCATCGTGAACAGCGAGCGGTTGAATTTCGTCGAGGTGCCCGAGCACCTGGAGCTGCTCATCGCGCGCATCGAAGGGATGCGCGGCGGGCGCGAGTTCTTCAACCGCGCGTGAGCCGTTTGCTGCGCCGCGCCAGCGCCGCGATGGGGGCGCCGCACGGCACGGCTTGCGGCGGTGCACAATATTGCCAACCCGCGGCCGCGTGGGCAGAATTCGCGCTCCGGCCGGCACCCTCCAGAGGAAGAACCCCATGAGCGCCCAGAACGCGGCGAAGCGAGTGACCGTTCCCCAGCTGCAGGCGCGCGCGCGCGACGGCGAGAAGCTCGCCATGCTCACCTGCTACGACGCGAGCTTCGCCGCGATCTCCGAGGAGGCGGGCGTCGACATGCTGCTCATCGGCGACTCGCTCGGCATGGTGATCCAGGGACGCGAGTCGACGCTCGCCGTGACGCTCGCGGAGACCGAATACCACGTGCGCTGCGTCGCCGCCGGGAGCCGCACCGCGCTCGTGATCGCCGACATGCCGTTCGCGAGCTTCCAGGAATCGCCGGCGCAGGCGTTCGGGAGCTGCGCGCGCGTGATGGCGGCCGGCGCGCAGATGGTGAAGCTCGAGGGCGGTGCGGTGATGGTCGAGACCACCCGCTTCCTCGTCGAGCGCGGCATCCCGGTGTGCGCGCACATCGGGCTCACGCCGCAGTCGGTGCACACGCTCGGCGGCTACCGCGTGCAGGGCCGCGGCGACGATGCGGCCGATCGCCTGGTCGCCGATGCCAGGGCGCTCGAGCAGGCGGGCGCCGCGATCGTGCTCATGGAGGCGATGCCCGCGGCGGTCGCGAAGCGCGTCACCGAAGCGCTCTCGGTTCCCACCATCGGCATCGGCGCGGGGCCCGACGTCTCCGGCCAGGTGCTGGTCCACTACGACATGCTCGACATCTATCCGGGACGCAAGGCGCGATTCGTGCGCAACTTCATGGCGGGCGCGCCGTCCATCAGGGATGCGATCGCCGCGTACGTCCGCGCGGTGAAGGACAAGACCTTCCCGGCGCCCGAGCACTGCTTCTGAGATGGAATCGATCCACACCGTCGCGGAGCTGCGCGCGCGGCTCGGCAAAGAGTCGTCGGTGGCATTCGTGCCGACCATGGGCAACCTGCACGCCGGCCACCTCGCGCTGGTGGAAGCGGCGCGGCGCCATGGGCGCTGCGTGGTCGCCTCGATCTTCGTGAACCGCCTGCAGTTCGAGCCGGGCGGCGACTTCGAGCGCTATCCGCGCACGTTGGATTCCGACCGCGCGAAGCTCGCCGCGGCCGGCTGCCACGTCGTGTTCACCCCGGACGAGCGCGAGGTCTATCCGGTGCCGC
>JAICTR010000306.1 GCA_025936275.1 Burkholderiales bacterium | reverse complement strand
GATCGTCCGTTCGCGCGAAGCGATCGTCGGCGGCAGGGTTCACCACTCCAGTCTAGAGGGCGGCCTCGCGCCGCTTTATCCGGCGTAAACCGGCGCTGTCAGTCGCCGCCCGTCCGAATCGGGTGTCGGCGCTTCGGCCTCGCCGCGTCGTTGCGTGCCGCGCGGCGCGGCG
Organism: Burkholderiales bacterium; assembly: GCA_025936275.1. GTDB lineage: Bacteria > Pseudomonadota > Gammaproteobacteria > Burkholderiales > Usitatibacteraceae > Usitatibacter. The sequence continues at coordinate 3,692 of JAICTR010000306.1, read as the reverse complement.
CCTGCCAGGGAATCGGCGCGCGGATCTGGCTCTTCGGCCCGACGAGGCACGGGTCCTGGTTGTAGCGCAGCGCCGCGAGCTTCTCGGCGGCGAGCCGCTTCAGGTCCACGAAGGATGGGTCGCGGCCGAGCGCGCGGGTATCGCGCAGCGAGCGCGCGAGCGCGAAGGTGAAGGCGCCATAGGAGGCGGCCCCGTCGCGGTATTCGTACGAGTACTGCGCCTCGCGGCACGCCTCGAGCACGATCGGCATGTACGGACCCATGTGGCCGAGCGCGCGGCGTTCGCGGTCGTAGGTGCGGTTGGCGAGCCCGCGCAGCGTCACGCCGCGCCCGAGGCGGAAGGTGGCGCGGCCCTTGCCGAGGTACGCGTCGCCGGCGGCCGAGGCGGCGAGCGATGCGTTCGGGGTCGGGAGCTCCCGCTGCTGCCACATGCCGATCTCCGGATTCCAGCGCAGCATCCCGTGGCGCACGTCGTCGGGCGGGTTGATGCCGCGGATGCGCGGGCCGCCGTCGCGCGCGAGGCCGCCGGAATGGCAGCAATCGAAGATCGCGACGAAGCGCGTGTCGTAGGGGAGCTGGCTGTAGAGCTCGACGAACTGCTTGTCGCGGATCGCGTGCGCCGGGCTCCAGTCGAAGTCGTAGGGCACCAGGCACTCGTCCATGTGGTCCACCTCGCCCTTCACGTCGAGGCTCGGGATCTGCGCGCCGTGGCCCGAGTAGAAGAGCACCCGTTCGGCGCCCTCCGGCACGTCGTCGAGGAGCCAGTGCAGGCGGTCCATGATGCCGGCGGTGGTGGCGCGCGAATCGAGCACCACCCGGATCTCCTCGGCGGCGAGCCCGCATTCCTGCAGCACCGCGCTCATCAGGAACACGTCGTTCACGCAGCCCTCGAGGCGGTTGGCCGCATCCGGATAGTCGTTGATGCCGACGAGGAGCGCGCGGCGGTCGGGACGCTTCGCCACCGAGCGGGTCTTCGCGATGGCCCGCTGCATCATGCGCGCGGGGCGCGCGGCGCCGGCGAGCTCGGGCCACACGCGCGCCTGCGTGTTGGCGTGGTCGAGGTACCACACCGGGTCGTGGTTGAGCGCGTCGTCGGGCTTGTCGAAGGTCGTGTCGACCTGCGCGAAGTTGGGCGCGTCGAGGCGGATCGGGCACGTGAAGACGTGGTCGTCCTGGTTGTAGAGGTGGTACCACATGCGCGCGGAGGCGAGCGGCACGATGCGCCCGGCGAAGCAATCGCGCACGAAGGGGTTGCCGACCTGCGAGCCGAGCGTGACGTAGATCCTGTCCGCGATGGCGTCCGGTTCGCGCGCGAACGCGTCGTACGAAAACAGCGAGCCGAGCGAATGCGCGAACACCGCCACGTAATCCTTCTCCTTCATCTTCGCGAGGAGGCGCTTGCGCAGCGCATCGCGCAGGGGGTCCTCGGCGGCCCACTGCGCGATCATGCCCGCGGTCCAGCGGATCACGTCCGGCACGTCGGAAAGCGCGCGCGCGCCGCCGAGGAGGTCGCCGATGCCGTGCAGCACGCCGCTCGCCATCAGCCGCCCGAACGCCTCGCCGTACACCGCCAGGTTCAGCGGCGCGTGGTCGAAGAGGTCGTCGTAGCGCAGGAAGTCGAGCGCCACCTCGCGCTCCGGCTGCCAGCGCTGGATGTCGGCGACGATCGCGCCGGTCCAGGTCGGAACCAGCGCGGCATCGGCATCGCCATGGGCGACGCCGTGGATGCAGAGGATCGAAAGGGGCTCGGCCATGGCGTCCTCCCGGGGGAAGCGGTTGGCGCGAGATTACCCCTCGTTAATCCGCCGTCAAGCCCCCGCCGTCCCTGGCGTACGATCGCGGGACACCAACGGGCGCGGGGAGGCGTCATGGCGGGCGAGCGCAAGCGCTGCAAGTGGGCGGGGACCAACGAGCTCTTCTTCGACTACCACGACCGCGAATGGGGCGTGCCCGAGCACGACGACCGGCGCCTCTTCGAGATGCTGAACCTCGAGGGCGCGCAGGCGGGCCTGAGCTGGGCCACGATCCTGCGCAAGCGCGAGGGCTACCGGCGGGCGTTCGCCAATTTCGATGCCGCGAAGGTGGCCCGCTTCAGCGCGGCGAAGCGCGAGGCGCTGATGCAAAACGAGGGGATCGTCCGCAACCGCGCCAAGATCGAGGCGGTGGTCGCGAACGCCCGCGCGTTCCTCGCGGTGCGCGACGAGCTCGGCAGCTTCGACGCGTTCGTCTGGGGATTGGTGGAAGGCGCGCCGCTGCGCGGTCCCGGCAACCGCAAGGCGGTCGCGGCGAGCGAGGCGATGAGCAAGGCGCTGCGCGCGCGCGGCTTCAAGTTCGTGGGCCCCACCATCTGCTACGCCTTCATGCAGGCGACCGGCATGGTGAACGACCACGAGCGCGGCTGCTTCGCCGCTCCGCGATGAAGCCGATCGCCGAGCACCGCGGCATCGATCGCGCGGCATTCGAGTCGGACATCGTTCCGCGCAACGAGCCCGCGGTGATGCGCGGCCTGGTGGGCGACTGGCCCGCGGTGCGCGCCGCACGTTCGGACGAGGGCGGCATCGCGGCGTACCTTCGCGCGATGGATAGCGACGCGCGCGTGGCCGCGGCGCGCATGGCGCCTTCGGCGCGCGGGCGCGTCTTCTACAAGCCGGGGCTCGAGGGCTTCAACTACACGCGCGACGACACGACCATCACCGCCGCGCTGCAGAGCCTCGCCAGATACGCGCGGCTCTCCAATCCGTCCACGATCGCGGTGCAGAGCGCGCTCGTCTCCGAGTGCCTGCCCGGCTTCCGCGCCGAGAATCGCAACCCGCTGCTCGACGACGCGGTCGCGCCGCGCATCTGGATGGGGAACCGCGTCACGACCGCCGCGCACTTCGACGAGTCGGGCAACATCGCGTGCGTGGTGGCGGGCAAGCGGCGCTTCACGCTCTTTCCCATCGAGGCGATCGGCGACCTCTACATCGGACCCATCGGCTATGCGCCGAGCGGCACGCCGATCAGCCTGGTCGACTTCGAGCGGCCCGACGAGGCGCGCTTCCCGCGCTTCCGCCGCGCGCTCGAGGCCGCATTCACCGCGGAGCTCGAGCCGGGCGATGCGATCTACATCCCGCCGCTCTGGTGGCACCACGTGCGCTCGCTAGGCGACGTGAACGTGCTGGTGAACTACTGGTGGAAGGAGCGCGCCTCGCCGGGCGCGACCGACTCCGCGCTCAACGCGCTGCTCCTCGCGATCCTCGACCTGCGCGCGCTCCCGCCCGCGCAGCGCCGCGGCTGGGCGCGCATCTTCGAGCACTACGTGTTCGGCGCGGACGAGGACACCGCGGCTCACATCCCGCCCGCGAAGCGCGGCGTGCTGGGCGAAGTGACGCCCGAGCTCGCGCGCCAGGTGCGCGCGTTCCTCGTCTCGCGATTGCGCGACTAGGCAGGCGCGGCTTCGAGGCTCGCGCGGAGCGCGTCCGCGTGCTCGTGCAGCAGGTGCACGCTGCGTGCGGACGGTGCGGCGACGGCGCGTGCGCCGAGGGCGATGAGGCGCGCCTCGTCGATGCGGGTCTCGTCGTGGAGCGTCAACAGCACGCGTCCCGCCGCGGCCTCGATGCGCTCGATGTTCGCCGTGCCGCCGAGGGCCGCGATCCATGCCGCGGCATCGAACGCGGTCGGCGGACCTCCCCTCGCCACAAGCCCGCGCATCTC
>JAICTR010000378.1 GCA_025936275.1 Burkholderiales bacterium | reverse complement strand
TGCGCGTGATCGCGGACCACATCCGCTCGTGCGCATTCCTCGTGGCCGACGGCGTCATCCCGTCGAACGAGGGCCGCGGCTACGTGCTGCGCCGCATCGCGCGGCGCGCCATGCGCCACGGCTACAAGCTCGGGCAGACGCAGCCCTTCTTCTACAAGCTCGTGCCCGATCTCGTGAGCGAGATGGGGGACGCCTACTCGCAGCTGAAGCAGGACGAGGCGCGCATCACCGGCACCATCAAGGAGGAAGAGGAGCGCTTCGCCCAGACGCTCGAGACCGGCATGGCGATCCTCGACACGGCGCTGGCCGGGAACGCGAAGCGGCTCTCCGGCGACGTCGCGTTCAAGCTTTACGACACCTTCGGCTTCCCGGTGGACCTCACGGCGGACATTGGCCGCGAGCGCGGCTTCGAGATCGACATGGACGGCTTCAACGCCGCGATGTCGCAGCAGCAGGAGCGCTCCCGAGCGTCGAGCAGGTTCAAGAGCGGCGCGATCCTGGAGTACGGCGGCGCGAAGACGCATTTCCGCGGCTACGAGACGCTCTCCGAGGAGGCTCGCGTCGTCGCGCTGTACAAGGGCGGAACCCCCGTCGAGAGCCTCGACAACGGCGACGAAGGCATCGTGGTGCTGGACCGCACGCCCTTCTACGCCGAGTCGGGCGGCCAGGTCGGCGACCGCGGCGAGCTCACCAAGGGCGGCGTCTGCCTCACGCTCTTCGAGGTGCAGGACACGCAGAAGATCCAGCCGGAGGTCTTCGGCCACCACGGCGTGGTGAAGAACGGCGAGCTCGCGATCGGCGACACGGTCGCGGCGCAGGTGGACTTGGACAAGCGCCTGCGCACCATGCGCCACCACTCCGCGACCCACCTCATGCACAAGGCGCTGCGCGAGGTGCTGGGCCCGCACGTGCAGCAGAAGGGCTCGCTCGTCGACGAGGAGAAGACGCGCTTCGACTTCAGCCACAACGCGCCGATGAGCGCCGAGCAGGTCCAGCGCGTCGAGGCGCTGGTGAACGCGGAGGTGCTGCGCAACGAGCCCACGCAGGCGCGCGAGATGCCGATCGAGGATGCGCAGAAGCTCGGCGCGATGATGCTCTTCGGGGAGAAGTACGGCAGCGTGGTGCGCGAGCACGACATCGGCAGCTCCCGCGAGATTTGCGGCGGCACGCACGTCGCGCGCACCGGCGACATCGGGCTCTTCCGTATCGTCTCGGAAGGCGGCGTCGCGGCCGGCATCCGGCGCGTGGAAGCGGTGGCCGGCACGGTCGCCATCGCGCAGGCGCAGCGCGATCGCGAGGCGCTCGCGCGCGTGGCCGATGCCCTCAAGGCGCAGCCCGCGGAGATCGAGCCGCGGCTCGCGCAGGTGATCGAGAACTCGCGCGCGCTGGAAAAGGAGCTCGCGCGCCTCAAGGTGAAGATGGCCACCTCGCAAGGTACCGACCTCGCCGGAAGCGCCGTCGACGTGAAGGGCGTGAAGGTGCTCGCGGCGAGGCTCGAAGGCGCGGACGTGAAGACGCTGCGCGACACGCTCGACCAGCTGAAGGGCAAGCTCAAGTCGAGCGCCATCGTGCTCGCCGCCGCGGAAGGGGAGAAGGTGAGCCTCATCGCCGGCGTCACCCAGGACCTCATCGCCAAGGTGAAGGCCGGCGAGCTGGTGAACTTCGTCGCCTCGCAGGTGGGCGGCAAGGGCGGCGGGCGGCCGGACATGGCGCAGGCGGGCGGCACCAACGCCGCGGCGCTTCCCAAGGCGCTCGAGTCCGTGCAGGGCTGGGTCGCCGAACGCCTTTGAACGTCGCGTCATTCCGCGAGGAGCCGACCGACCCCGTCATCCTCGACGGTTCCGCGAGGAACCGATGATCGGGGACCGATGAGCACCGAAGCCTTCAACTACTGCCCGCGCTGCGCGCGTCCCCTCGTCGAGTGTTCCATCGGCGAGGCGGGCGGCGTCTCGACGGTTCGCCGTGCATGCGCCGGGGAATGCGGCTTCGTGCAGTGGAACAATCCCGTGCCGTGCGTGGGCGCACTCATCGAGCACGAGGGCGACATCCTCCTCGCGCGCAACCGCGCGTGGCCCGAAGGCATGTTCGCCCTCGTCACCGGCTACCTCGAGGCCTTCGAGGATCCGCGTAGCGCCGTGGCGCGAGAGGTGCGCGAGGAGACCGGCCTCGAGGCAGTCGAGTCGCACGTGATCGGCAACTACATCTTCGAGCGCAAGAACGAGGTGATGCTCTGCTACCACGTCCTCGCGCGCGGCACGGTGGCGCTGGGCGAGGAGCTCGCCGAGTATCGGCGCGTGAAGCCCGAGAAGTTGAGGCCGTGGAAGCGCGCGACGGGGCTCGCCGTCGCCGATTGGATGCGCTCGCGCGGGCTGCCGTTCGAATGGATCGAGCGTCCATCGCTTCCCACGGAGCGCGACCGCACGTGAGCGCCGCCTCGGATCGCGTCGCGGCGTACCTGCGCATGGCGGGGCTCGAGTCGCTCGCCTCGCGCGCGGCCGACGTGGAGCGCGCGGTGCGCGACCTCGTGGAAGCGATGGCGGCGAAGGGCGAGGCGGGCGACGTGGCGTCCCTCTATTCCTATCCGGTGCCGATGCTCACGGAGGATGGCAGCTGCTCGATCGTCGACCAGCTCGCGCCCGTGCCCTACGACCTCGGTGCGATCCTGGGCGCGCGCAACGACCAGACCACGCGCCGGCTCGCGCTCCTCGCGCGCCTCGTCGATCGCGTGCGCGAAACGACGGGCGCCGATTGGGTGGGCGTCTACCAGCGGCGCCCGAACCCGTCGGGGGCGCAGGTGCTGGTGAAGGTCTCGTACGTCGGCCGGCCGAGCCGCGCCGAATATCCGCTCACCCCCGAGTTCGCCGAGCGCAGCACCAACGCGGCGGTGGGCCTCACCGGCCGCGCCACCGTGATCGACGACGTCTCCAGGCACGTCGAGGCGGGCGGCGGGTTCTACGTGTGCGACGAGGGCGTTCAGTCCGAGGCGTGCCTGCCGATCCTCTCGGAGGACGGCGAGGTGGCGGGCATCGTCGATGCCGAGGCGAAGCCCAAGGGCTTCTTCGGCGCCGAGCGCCTCGCGGTCATCGCCGCGCTGGCGCTCGTGTCCTCCGCGCTCCT
>JAICTR010000190.1 GCA_025936275.1 Burkholderiales bacterium | reverse complement strand
GAGCTCGACCGCATGGAGTTCTACGTCTACGAGACGCGCGAGCTGGTAAAGGCGAAGAACCGCCCGATCGTCTTCATCACCTCGAACAACGAGAAGGAGCTCCCCGACGCGTTCCTGCGCCGCTGCTTCTTCCACTACATCCGCTTTCCCGACAAGGAGGCGATGCAGGCGATCGTCGACGTGCACTTCCCCGGCATCAAGAAGCGGCTGGTGCAGGCGGCGCTCGAGGTGTTCTTCGGCATCCGCGAGATGCCGGGGCTGCGCAAGAAGCCCTCGACCTCCGAGCTCCTCGACTGGCTGAAGCTGCTCCTCGCCGAGGACATCCCGCCCGAGGCGCTGAAGAGCGAGGGCCACCACGCCGCGATCCCGCCGCTCTACGGCGCGCTGGTGAAGAACGAGCAGGACGTGCACCTCTTCGAGCAGCTCGTGTTCCTGCAACGGCGCGGGGGATGAATGGCGGGCGCGCGCAAGCCCCTCGCCGAGGGCCGCACGCTGCGCAAGCCCCCGGTGCGCGGCAAGGTGGCGGCGCGCGGCTCGCTCGCGCGCGGCACGGCGACGGCGCGTAACGAGCTGCGGCTCGCGGGCGTCGGCACCGCCGCGGTGCTGCGTGCCACCGGACGGCCATGGAGCGAATGGCTCTCGGTCCTCGATCGCGCCGGCGCGCGCACCTTGTCGCACAAGGACATCGCGCTCCTCTTGAGCCGCCAGTTCGGCGTTCCCGACTGGTGGAGCCAGATGGTGAGCGTGGGCTACGAGCAGGCGCGCGGACTGCGCGAGGCGCGCGAGCGCACGACCGGTTTCGCCGCGACGGCGTCGCGCACCATCCATGTCCCCGTGCGCCGGCTCTTCGATGCGTGGTGCGACGATGCGTCGCGCAGCCGCTGGCTCCTCGATGCGCCGGTCGCGGTGCGCCGCTCCGTGGACGGGCGATCCCTGCGCATGACGTGGCAGCCCGGCGAATCGCCGGTCGAGGTGAGCTTCCAGTCGCGCGGCGCGGGCAAGAGCCAGGTCGCGGTGGAGCACGGGCGGCTCAGGAGCGCCGCCTCGGCGCGCACGCAGAAGGCCTTCTGGTCGGCGGCGCTCGAGCGCCTCAAGGCGCTCATCGAATCCGGCCGCTAGGCCCGCGCGCGGTGCTGTTCGATTTCTTCTTCGCGGTGCGCAAGGCCGGGATCCCGGCGAGCGTGAAGGAGCTCCTGACGCTCCTCGAGGCGCTCGACCGCGGCGTGATCCACGGCAGCGTCGACGATTTCTACCGCCTCGCGCGCCTCTGCCTGGTGAAGGACGAGGCGTACTTCGACCGCTTCGACCTCGCCTTCGCCGCGTACTTCAAGGGCGTCGATGCGATTCCCGACGCGCTCGTCGGCGGTATTCCGCGCGAGTGGCTGCGCAAGCTCGCCGAGCGGCGCCTCACCGACGAGGAGAAGGCGAAGATCGAGGCGCTGGGCGGCTGGCAGAAGCTCATGGAGACGCTCGAGGCGCGGCTCGAGGAGCAGAAGGAGCGCCACCAGGGCGGATCGAAATGGATCGGCACGGCGGGCACCTCGCCCTTCGGCGCGTACGGCTACAACCCGGAGGGCATCCGCATCGGCCAGGAAGGCTCGCGCCATCGCCGCGCGGTGAAGGTTTGGGACCAGCGCGAGTTCCGCGATTACGACACGGATCGGGAGCTCGGCGTGCGCAACATCAAGCTCGCGCTGCGCCGCCTCAGGCGCTTCGCGCGCGAGGGCGCGCCCGAGGTGCTCGACCTCGACGGCACCATCCGCTCGACCGCGCGCAACGCCGGGTGGCTCGACCTGCGCATGGTGGCGGAGCTCAAGAACGCCGTGAAGGTGCTGCTCTTCCTCGACGTGGGCGGCACGATGGATGACCACATCCAGGTGGTCGAGGAGCTCTTCTCCGCGGCGCGCACCGAGTTCAAGAACCTCGAGCACTACTACTTCCACAACTGCGTGTACGAGAGCGTGTGGAAGGACAACCGGCGCCGCAACCGCGAGCGCATCCCGACCGTCGAGGTGATGCGCCGCTACGGGCACGACTACCGGCTGGTGCTCGTCGGCGACGCGAGCATGAGCCCGTACGAGCTGGAGCAGGCGGGCGGCAGCGTCGAGCACTGGAACGACGAGCCGGGCCGCACCTGGCTCGCGCGCATGCTGCGCGCCTGGCCGCGCGCCGCGTGGCTCAATCCCGTTCCCGAGGAGCATTGGGGCTGGACCACCACGGTGCTCAACATCCAGCGCCTCATGGAAGGGCGCATGTACCCGGTGACGCTCGCCGGGCTCGAGCGCGCGATGAAGTCGCTCGCCTAGGCGCGCGCGAAGCGGCGCACGCCGCGCGCATCGTCGCTGCGCACGAGCTTGCCGCGCTTCTCGAGCCAGTGCAGGTGCGCGATCGCCTCTCCCATCGCGAAGCGCATCTGGTGCTCGTCCAGCGCGCGCTTGAAGAGGAGCGGGATCGCCTCGTAGGCGGTGATCGGGCGCTCGCAGCCTTCCAGCAGCCGCTCGAGGCGGTGCGCGTGGTGCTCGTGCAGCTGCGCGATGCGCGGATGCAGGCCGCGGAATACGCGGTCGTGCGAGGGCAGCACCAGCGCATCGCCGGGAAGCTCCGCGTAGCGGCCGAGCGAATCGAGGAAGAGCGCGAGCGGGTCGGAATCGGGCTGGCTCCCCCAGACGCCGACGTTGCTCGTGATGCGCGGCAGCACCTGATCGCCGGAGATCAGCACGCCGAGCGATTCGCACCACAACGTCGCCTGCTCGGGCGCGTGGCCGAAGACCGTGATCACCCGCCACTCGCGCGCGCCGATCGCGAGGCGCTCGCCGTGCATCATGCGGCGGTAGCTCCGCGGCACGGCCGGCACGCCGCGCAGGTAGCCGTTCGCCTTGCGCGCGCCCTGCGCGATCGACGAGGTATCGAGCCCGTTCCGCGCGAAGAGGTCGAGCGTCGCCTCGCGGTCGAATCCCGCCGCGTCGTCGTGCGCCGCGTGCGCCGAGAGGTATTCGGCGGCGGTCATGTGGAACGGCGCGCCGGTGCGCTCGACGAGGAAGGCCGCGCAGCCGACGTGATCCGGGTGGTAGTGCGTGACGACCACCTTCTTCACGGGACGTCCGCCGAGCGTCGTCGCGAAGTGGCGCTCCCACAGCGCGCGCGTGGCGTCGTTGCCGTAGCCGGTGTCGACGATCGTCCAGCCGTCGCCGTCCTCGAGCAGCCACAGGTTGATGTGGTCGAGCGCGAAGGGGAGCGGCATGCGGATCCACCACACGCCCTCGGCGACGCGCGTCGCCTCGCCGGGCGCGGGAACGTGATCGCCGAACGGGTGGCTTACTTCGTCGTGAAGACCCACGTCCCGTTCCAGGCGGGCTCGGGCGCGCGCTCGGCGAAAGCGCCGACGCGCTCGAGGTACACCTTGTAGAGCTTGGTCGCGGGCGAGCGCGCGGCGAGGGCCTCGAGCTGCACCATCGCCTCGGTCCAGCGCCGCTTGCGGTAGAGCTCGAGCGCTCTTGCGAAGCGCTCCGCCTCGTCGACGGCCGCCTCGGGCACTTCTCCGATGCGCCCGAGCGGCTCGAAGATCGCGATGCCCTGCGTGCGCCCCTTCACCACCACGCGATCGACCTCGCGATACACGTAGCCTTGCGCCGACTTCGCCATGTCCTCGGAGACGAGGATCCCCACGCCGTATTCCTTGGTGAGGCCCTCGAGGCGCGAGGCGAGGTTCACCGCATCGCCCATCACCGTGTACGCGCGGCGGAAGCGCGAGCCCATGTCGCCCACGTTCATCTCGCCGCAGTTGAGGCCCACGCCGATGTTGAGCATCGGCCAGCCGCGCTTCACGAACTCGGGATCGAGCCCGCGGATGCGCTTCTGCATCGCGAGCGCCGCCTCGATCGCGTGCGGCGCATGCTGCGGGTCGGCGAGCGGCGCGCCCCAGAACGCCATGATCGCATCGCCGATGTACTTGTCGATGGTGCCGCGCTTCTCCTGGATCACCTCCGTCATCTCGGAGAGGTAGATGTTCATGAGCTCCTTCAGCTCGGCCGGCGGCAAGCCCTCCGAGATCGAGGTGAAGTCGCGGACATCGGAGAAGAGCACCGTCATCTCGCGGCTTTCGCCGCGCATCGAGTATTCGCCGGGGTTGCGCGACATCTCGTCCACCAGCTCGCGCGGCACGTAGGTGCCGAAGAGCCCGGTGATGAGCCGCCGCGAGCGCGCCTCGAGGAAGAAGCCGTAGATCATGTTGAAGAGGTAGAGCAGCAGCACCGCGGCCACCGGGATCGCGAGGTCGAGCACGTAGCCGAGCGATTGCCACGCGTAGAGGTTGAGCCCCACGATCGCGGCGAGGACCGCGCCCGCGACGACGCTGGACGCTACGGCGCCGGTGCGCGGCAGGACGACGGCGAGCGGAACGCCGAGGAAGAGCAGCAGCAGCACCGAGAAGGTCTGCGCCTCGATCGGCCGCTGCTGGATCCTGCCGTCGAGGATGCCGCTCAGCATGTTGGCGTGCACCTCGACGCCGGGGAAATCCTCGCTCACCGGGGTCTGCCGGATGTCGAGGAGGCCCTGCGCGGAGGTGCCCACGATCACCGCCTTGTCCTCGAGCTCGCCCGGCTCGAGGCGCCCGCGAATCACGTCGGTCGCGGAGACGTAGCGGAACGATCCCCGCCCGCCGCGGAACGGCACCAGCGCCGACATCGAGTCGTCGAGCGGGATCACGCGGTCGCCGATGCGAAGCTGGCTCACCCAGGCGATCGCGTCGCGGCCGGTGCCGACGTGGTCGGTGCGGATCGTGGCCGGCACGTTGCCGAGGTAGGCGCGCGCGAGCGCGAGCGACATCGCCTCGTAGTAGCCGCCTTCGTAGCGCATGAGCATCGGCACGCGGCGCGTCACGCCGTCGAAGTCGAGGCCCGGCGAGAGGTGGCCGGCGCCCGCGGCCACGGCCTGCAGCTCGGGGCGGTTGCCGCTGAAGCCGGTCGCCTCGGTGGCGCTGAACGCGCCCTCGGTCGCCGCGGCGAGCGCCTTGCCGTCGATCATCGGCGGCGGCAGCACGCCCACGCGATCGGTCTTCGGATTGAGGAAGAAGCCGAGCACCACCGGATGGCGCGCGATCTCGTTGGCGAAGACGCGGTCGAAGTCGAGCCTGGCGCGCTCGCTCGCGAGCACCGTGGTGAACTCGGCATCGCCCTTCAGCGCGCCCTTCGAAAGCGCATCGAGCGTGTCGATGCCGGAGCTCGTGTCGCGCTCGGGGAAGGCGATGTCGAATCCGACGACGCGCACGTGGTAGCGGTCGAAGAGCTGGCGCAGCATCAGCGCGAGCTTATCGCGGCCCCACGGCCAGTGGCCCTCGGCGGCGAGGCTCTTCTCGTCGATGTCGAGGATCACGATGCGTGGATCCACCGTCTTCGGCATGAAGAAGCGCAGCCGCGCATCGTAGGACTGCAGCTCGAGCGCCTGCAGCGGACGCAGCGGGAAGATCTCCGCGGCGCTCAGCGCGGCGAGGATCACGATGACGAGGCCCGCCGCCACACGGAGCACCGTGTTGAGGGAAAGCCGTTGCTGGAGCAGCGACGCGAGGCGCATCAGCGAGGCGGGATTCGTCGTCCGGTGGGCGCAACCATCATACAGCGGAAGCGCGGCGCCCGATCATCCACGGCGCAGCAGGCGCGTAAGCGCGCGCAGCGGGGCGGTGAGCCTCCAGGAGCGGCTCGATTCCAGCTTCCGGATGCGTGCCTCGGCCGCGCGCGCATCCTCGCCGGCGCGCCGCGATTGCAGGCGTGCGTCCTCGAGCGCGGCGTTCGCGTGCGCGAGCTCCGATCGCAGCGATTCGAGCGCCGCGCGCTCCGACTCGGCCTCGGCGAGGCGCGCATCCGCCTGCGGCGCGCGGCGGCGCAGCTCCTCGAGCGAGCGGCGCCGTCCGCAATCCACCGCATCGCCGAGCAGCCACGCGAGCGTGGAAAGGCGAGGGGACGCCGCCGGGGGCTCGCGCCACGCCCCCGCGATCGGTGGCAACG
>JAICTR010000479.1 GCA_025936275.1 Burkholderiales bacterium | reverse complement strand
GATGCCGTTCATCTGCATCGCGCCATCGCCCACCAGCGCGATGGCGGGGCGGTCGGGATGGGTGAACTTCGCAGCGATCGCATAGGGCACGCCCGGGCCCATGGTCGCGAGCCCGCCGGAAAGCGATGCCTTCATGCCGCGGCGGATCTTGATGTCGCGCGCGTACCAGTTGGCGCTCGATCCGGAATCGGAGCTGAGCATCGCGTTATCCGGAAGGCGCGGCGAGAGCTCCCAGAACACGCGCTGCGGATTAATCGGATTCGCCTCGTTCATCGCGCGCTTCTCGAGCACTTCCCACCAGCGCTTCACGTTCTCCTCGATCTCCTTGCGCCAGGAGCGGTCTTCCTGTCGCTTGAGGAACGGGATCAATGCGCGAAGCGTCCGCTTCGAATCGCCGACCAGCGAGAGCTCCATCGGATAACGCAGGCTCACCATGCGCCCGTCGATGTCGATCTGCACGCCGCGCGCCTGGCCTTCCTCGGGCAGGAACTCGGAATACGGGAAGGCCGAGCCCACCATGAGGAAGGTGTTGCACTCGGTCATCAAATCCCAGCTCGGTTTCGTGCCGAGGAGGCCGATGGAGCCGGTGACGAACGGCAGGTCGTCCGGCACCGCCGCCTTGCCGAGCAGCGCCTTCGCGATGCCGGCGCCGAGGATCTCCGCGGTCTCGATCAGCTCGTCGGTCGCGTGCAGCGCGCCGGCGCCGGCGAGGATCGCGACCTTCTTCCCGGCGTTGAGGATCTCAGCCGCCTTCTGGAGCGCGGAGCTGTCGGGAACCTTGCTGTCGTACGCGAGGCCGATGCCGGTGTGCACCGTGCCGTGCTCGCGCGGCGGCTTTTCGATCGCCTCCATCTCCTGCACGTCGCTGGGGAAGATGAGGCAGGTGACGCAGCGATGCTCGAGCGCGATGCGCACGCCGCGGTCGACGAGCTGGCGCGCCTGCTCCGGCGTGTTGCAGACGTGCACGTATTCGTTCGCGACATCCTTGAAGAGCGAGGCGAGGTCCACTTCCTGCTGGTAATCGCCGCCCATCGATTCGCGCTTCTGCTGCCCGACGATGGCGAGCACCGGCTGGTGGTCCATCTTGCCGTCGTACAGTCCATTCAGCAGGTGGATCGCGCCCGGGCCGGAGGTGGCGAGGCACACGCCGATCTCGCCGTCGCTGAACTTCGCGTGCGCGGTCGCCATGAACGCCGCGAGCTCCTCATGGCGCGCCTGGATGAAATCGATCGCGTCCTGGCGGCCGAGCGCGCCCATGATGCCGTTGATGCCATCGCCCGGATAGCCGTAGATGCGCTTGATGCCCCATGCGGAAAGGCGCTTCAGCATGAAATCGGCGACGGTCTCGGCCATGGGGGTTCTCCGGGTAAACGATGCGCGCGTCGCCGGGCGGCTGGCGCGGAGGCGTACCTGTTAGACAGGGGAGGGGCGCGCGGTTCCGGCGCGGGTTTGCGCGGCTCGCGAAGTGCGGGCGCTATGGCAAGTGGCACAATACGCCGACCCTCACGCCCGAGTGGTGGAATTGGTAGACACAAGGGACTTGAACGCAATTTGAGCGCCCGCGTGGAAACGCGCGGAGTGGAACCCGTCAAATTCGGCGAACGCCCTGGACCCGCTCCGAGCCGACGCCGAGCCAAGCCCGCGATGAGCGGGAAGGTGTAGAGAGCAGACGGCGGGCGCCTAAGGCCGCGAGGCTAAGGCGAAGGCGTGCTCCAGGCCACGAACGGCGCAAGCCGGCGGCGAAAGCCGAAGCGGCACGAAAATCCCTCGGCCTCGCGGCCGTGCCGGTTCGAGTCCGGCCTTGGGCACCATTCTGTGTCTTGAGCATGGCCGGTCGATTGACCGGCCGATTCTCGCAGCGGAGAATTCGCTGCGTTATAGGACAGTACTTATCACAAACGGAATAATTCAAGTTAGATGGCAACCAACCGAGCCATCGTGGTGACATAGGCACCCAATCGTGTATTTCGAGCTTATCGGCGAAATTACTCCATGTCGAGACAGTCGCCTCAGGTTCGGTTATTCGAGAGTTGGCGCGGTTGCGGAAGATCTATGGTCGCGGGCGGTGGCGGAAGCGGAAGGGGTTT
>JAICTR010000366.1 GCA_025936275.1 Burkholderiales bacterium | reverse complement strand
GGCGGCGGAGTCGCCGTGCCGGAGACGCTCCCGGTCACGCCGGAGAAGTTCTGCGGCGAATTCACCGCGGTGCTGCCGTTGCGGTTGAGCGAATGCTGCCCGTCGGAAGGCAGGCTCGAATAGATCCAGCGGTCGGCGCCTTCGGCCCACGTCACGGTGCCGTTGCCGGCGAAGAAGAAATGATCCGGGACGATGTAATCGGGGGTGACGATGCCGAGGGCGGCGAAGCTCTGCGTGGCGAAGAGGACGCGGCGGCCCGAGGTATCGCCGGGGAGGTTCGCGGGAACGGTGAAGGGGTGCGTCGCGCCGCCCTGCGTGACGGTGAGCGTATGGCCGCCGAAGAACTGCTGCGCGGGCGCGAGCGCCGTCATCTCCAGGAACTGCACCGAGCCGTCGGCGTTCGAGTACAGCTCGTTCATCGACATCAGGTGGAATGATGCCGCGGCGGGCCCTGCCGTGAGGGCGAGGAACAGCGTGATGAACGCCGGGACCCCCCGGCGGCGCAAAACGTCGAGCATGGGTCACCTCCGCCGGGAAAACATTCCCGGGGCGGCGACTATTCCGCGTTAACGCCCTACTTCTCGAAGTCCTCGAGCGGCGGCTTGCCGTCGTAGACCTGGTTGCGGCGGCGATCGAGCCACGCGTCGCGCACGAAGAGGTAGCGGTCGAGGGCGGCCTGCTCGATCACCCTTTCGGCCTTGAGGAGCTGCGCGCGCGCCTGCACCACGTCGAGGCCCCACAGGCTCCACGAGACGAGGTCGTCGTCGATCGCATCCGACCAGAACCACTGCGGGTCGACCGCGCGTGCCGGCGCATCGCGCGAGGTGCTGGGGCCGAGGAGCGGGATCACGAAATACGGGCCGGGCGGCACGCCCCACCATCCGAGCGTCTGGCCGAAATCCTCGTTGCGCTTCTCGACGCCGAGGCCGCTCGCGACATCCCACAGGCCTCCCACGCCCAAGGTGGTGTTCACGACGATGCGCCCGAAATCGTTGATCGCATGGGGGAGCTTCCCCTGCAGCACGTCGTTGAAGCCGGTGCCGATGTCGTCGAGGTTCGCGAAGAAATTCGAGACGCGCCCGCGGATGAAGGGCGTCGTGAGCTTCACGTAGCCCTGCGCGGCGGGCTTGAGCACCGCGCGGTCCACCGCGTCGTTGAAGGCGAAGGTCTTGCGGTTGAGGCCTTCCCACGGATCGCGCGGATCGTGCGCGGTGGTGGCGCAGGCGGAGAGCAGCAGGGCGAGGGCGGGGGCGAGGAGATATCGCATCAGCGGGTGATGAAGCGCATGGAAAGGTCGAGAGCCTCGATGTCCTTGGTGAGGGAGCCGATGGAGATGCGGTGCACGCCCGTCTCGGCGATGGCGCGCGCGTTCGCGAGGCGCACGCCGCCGGAGGCCTCGAGCTCGGCGCGGTCGCCCGCCACCTTCACCGCCTCGCGCATCGCGGGCAGGTCGAAGTTGTCGAGGAGGATCAGCCGCGCGCCGGCATCGAGCGCCTCGTGGAGCTCCTCGAGGCTTTCCACTTCCACCTGCAGCATCACGTCGGCGGAGGCGAGCTGCAGCGCCTGGCACACCGCCTGGCGCACGCCGCCGCAGGCGAGGATGTGGTTTTCCTTGACGAGGATGCCGTCGTAGAGGCCGATGCGATGGTTGGTGCCGCCGCCCACGTGCACCGCGTACTTCTCGGCGATGCGCAGGCCGGGGAGGGTCTTGCGGGTATCGACGATCTTCGCGCGCGTGCCGTCGACGGCGCGCACGAACTGGCGCGTGCGGGTCGCGACGCCGGAAAGCAGCTGCAGGAAGTTGATCGCCGTGCGCTCGCCGGTGAGCATCGGGCGGGCGTGCCCCTCGATCTCGCACAGCGACGAGCCGGCCACGATCTCGTCGCCGTCCTTGTGGTGCCAGAAGATCTCGACGTCGGTGTCGAGCTCGTCGAAGGTGCGCGTGACCCACTCGGTGCCGCACAGCACGCCGCTCTGGCGCGTCATGAGTCGCGCGGTGGCGAGCTGGTGCTCCGGGATCAGGCGCGCGGTGAGGTCGCCGGTGGCGACGTCTTCTTCGAGCGCGCGCGTGACGTCGCGGGTGACGGTTTCTTCGAGCAGGTGGAAGGGATCGGGCATCGGCACATCCGACCGGCGGACGGGCTGCCGGTTCGCGAACGATACCATGAGCCATCGACCGATCGTCCCGGGGACCGAAACTCCGCTTCGCGATCCCGGACAAACCCCTTGACCGCCCCCGAAAATTCCCCGGATCCGGGCTTGAAAGCCCCTTTCCCGGCGGCCAGATAGGGAAAGACAAACCAAAACCGACAACCGATTCCCGGGATCGAACCATGCGCATCGACAAGCTCACCACCAAGTTCCAGCAGGCGCTGGCGGACGCCCAGAGCCTCGCCCTCGCCGCGGACAACGGCTTCATCGAGCCGCAGCACCTGCTCCTCGCGCTCCTCGACCAGCAGGATGGCGGCACCGCCTCCCTCCTGCAGCGCGCCGGCGTGAACGTGCCGCCGTTGCGCAAGGCGCTCGAGGAGGCCATTCGCCGCATGCCGAAGGTCGAAGGGCAGGGCGGCGAGATTTCCATCTCGCGCGACCTGAACAACCTCCTCAACCTGACCGACAGGGAGGCGACGAAGCGCGGCGACCAGTTCGTCGCCTCCGAGCTCTTCCTCCTCGCCGCGGTGAAGGACAAGGGCGAGACCGGGCGCCTGCTCAAGCAGCAGGGCGCGAGCGAGCAAGCGATCGCCGATGCGATCCAGTCGGTGCGCGGCAACGAGACCGTGCACGATCCCAATGCCGAGGGCCAGCGCGAGGCGCTCAGGAAATACACCATCGACCTCACCGAGCGCGCGCGGGACGGCAAGCTCGATCCCGTGATCGGCCGCGACGAGGAGATCCGCCGCGTGGTGCAGGTGCTGCAGCGCCGCACCAAGAACAACCCGGTGCTGATCGGCGAACCGGGCGTGGGCAAGACCGCGATCGTCGAAGGCCTCGCGCAACGCATCATCAACGACGAAGTGCCCGAAGGCTTGCGCGGCCGCCGCGTGTTGTCGCTCGACATGGGCGCGCTCATCGCCGGCGCAAAATATCGCGGCGAGTTCGAGGAGCGCTTGAAGGGCGTGCTCGACGAGGTGCGCCAGGCAGAGGGCGACATCATCCTGTTCATCGACGAGATGCACACGCTAGTCGGGGCCGGAAAGGCCGAGGGCGCGAT
>JAICTR010000308.1 GCA_025936275.1 Burkholderiales bacterium | reverse complement strand
GCTACTACGCGCGCGCGAGGAACCTGCATCGCGCGGCGCGCGAAGTCTGCGAGCGCTTCGGCGGCGTCTTTCCGAAGACCTTCGATGCGCTCGTCACGCTCCCGGGCGTCGGGCGCTCGACCGCGGGCGCGATCGCCGCCTTCGCGAGCGGCGAGCGGCGCGCGATCCTCGACGGCAACGCGCGGCGCGTGATCGCGCGCCATGCCGGGATCGAGGGCGATGCGTCGAGCTCCGCGGTGCTCGCGTCGCTGTGGCAGGAAGCCGACGCGCGCCTGCCGCGGGCCGGCATCGAGGCCTACACGCAAGGCCTCATGGATCTCGGCGCGGAAATCTGCGCCATTCGCAAGCCGCAATGCCTGCTGTGCCCGGTGAATGCGGACTGCGCCGCGCGAAGCACGGGCCGCACGGGCGAGATCCCCGGCCGCCGCCGTCGCGTGCCGGCGCCCCGCCGCCGCATCGCGATGCTCGTCGTGCTTGCCGGACGCGACGTGCTGCTCGAGAAGCGACCGCCCTCCGGCATCTGGGGGAGCCTCTGGTCGCTTCCGGAGATCGACGCGAGTGCGCGCCCGGGCGAATCGCTGTCCCGCGAATGGGGGCTCGACGCCGCGGAGCTGGCGGCGCTCGAACCCTTCGAGCACGCGTTCACCCACTTCACGCTCGAGGTCACGCCATGGCGCATTCGCGCGCGCGGCCCTCGCCGGCTCCCGGACGGCAAGCCCGCGGCGTGGATGAGCCTCGACGACCTCGGCGGCGCGGCGCTCCCCTCGCCGGTGCGGCGGCTGCTGGCGTCGATCGAGTAAAGCCGTCGCGTCCCGTCTCGTCGCGACGCGCGCTCAGGCGGACGGCGAGCGCTGGGTCGCGATGTAGCGGCGATCGGCGAGCGCCGGCTCCAGCTCGCGGAAATCGACCGGCACGAAATCGTAGCCCTCGTGCGGCGCGTGGACGCTCACGAAGAACGCCTCTTCGGTGAGGCTCGGATTGAAGATCTCGTGCTTCACCCCGGGCGGCATCGCGCAGAAGCCGCCCGCCCTGAGCTCGAATGTTCCGTGGCCCTGCTGGCCCTCGTAACGGATCTCCAGCAGCCCCTTCACGCCGATGAAGAGGTCGTAGACCGCCGAATGCAGGTGCACGGGCACGCCCGAGCCGGGCGCCACGCGGAAGACCGCGCTTTGCACCGGGCCCTCGACGTGCATCACGCCCTTGTCGCAGCCCGGCCGGCGCGATTCGAGCGCTACCCGCGTGATGTCCTCGATCGTGACGACGCGACGTTGGCCCATGAATGGCTCCTCGCTCGGGGAAGTTCAGGGAAACGCGATCGTACGCGTGCGATACGCCGCGTAATCGGGGTAGGCGGCGAGGAGGAAGCGCTCCTCCACGCGCCGCTTCACGCCGAGGAACGCGATCACGACGAGCGCGGCGATCCCGGCGATGATGGTGGAATCCCGCAGCCACAGCCCGATCACGCACGCGGCGATGCCGGTGTAGATCGGATGCCGCAGCACGCGGTAGATGCCGGACTGGACGAGCTGCGCGCCCTCCTTCGCGTGCGGCGCGACCTGGATGTTGCGGCCCAGCGCGCCGAATCCGGCGGCGATCACGATCAGCCCCGCGACCCCGAGGATGCTTCCGGCGAAGCGCCACGCTTCTCCCCGCAGCAGCGGATCGCCCGGGTTCCACAGCAGGATCGCGGCGAAGATCACCAGCAGCACGGTCTGCGCCGCCGCGTAGGCGCGGCTCGCGGCGATGGACGGCGTGGCATCCATGTCGGCTCCTACGCGGGTCAAGCGATCAGTCTTTGCTGCTTGAGGAACTTGTGCAGCAACGCGATGCGCAGCGTCGCTTCCGTCACCTCGAGGAGCTTCTGCTTCACGTCGTTGCGCAAGGGCAGGATCTCCGCGAGCCGGAAGCCCACCCAGGTCGCATCCTCGAAGCGCAGCGGCTGCACGAAGCGCTCGACGCCGATGCCCGCGATCGCCTTGCCGAGGAACGCGGCGCATTCGTCGAGGCCCGGCGCGTCGGGCGCCTCGGCTTCCGCGACGAGCGGCTCGACCTCCGCGACGATGAGGCCATCCTTCTGCAGGTCGCTCGAGACGATGCGGAAGCGCTCCGAGCCTTCCGCGCGCACCTTCAGCACGCCGAGCTCCTCGGCATCGCAGTCGGCGATGCGGGCGAGCGTGCCGATGCGCTCCGGCACGGCGGGCGTGCCGACTTCCTCGCCTTCCTTGATGAGGCACACGCCGAACGGGCTCGAGGCCTTGAGGCATTCGCGCGCCATGTCCATGTAGCGCACCTCGAAGATGCGCAGCGGCAGGGCCGAGCCCGGGAAGAGCACGGTCTTCAGTGGGAAGATCGGCACGCTGCGCGGGCGCCGGCCCGTGAACAGGTCGAGGATGGACACGCGCCTATTCCTTGAGGTCGCGGTGGCGCAGGACGACCGGGTAATCGGAGGCGAAGCGCTCGGCGAGCTGGTGGGCGATGTACACCGAGCGGTGGCGCCCGCCGGTGCAGCCGATCGCGACCGTGAGCGAGGCGCGCTGGTCGAGCACGAAGCGCGGGAGCCAGCGCTGCAGGAAGCGCTGGATGTCCTCCACCAGGATGCCGGCCTGCGTCTCGCGCTCGAGGAACTCGACGACTTCGGCATCGGTTCCGGTGAGCGGACGCAGCCTCGGGTCGTAGTGCGGATTGGGCAGCACGCAGCGCGCGTCGAACACGAAGTCCGCGTCGAGCGGCGCCCCGCCCTTGAAGCCGAAGGATTCGAAGCAGAGCGCGAGCCGCGTGCGGTCGGTCACCACCAGGTCCTGGATCCACCCGCGCAGCTGCGAGGGCGTGAGGCTGCTGGTGTCGATGCGCTGGCCGATCTCCGCGAGCCACGCGAGCACGCGCCGCTCCTCGGCGATCGCCTCGGGAAGCGACTTTCCATCGCCCGCGAGCGGATGCGGCCGGCGCGTCTCGGAGAAGCGGCGCACCAGGCTCTCGTCGTTCGCGTCGAGGAAGATCACGCGCACATCGTTGCCGCGCTCGCGCTCCTTGGCGACGATGCCGGGCAACGCACCGAGGCTCTCGCGGCTGCGCGCATCCGCGCTGATCGCCACGCGCGGCTCGCCGCGCGCCATCGCGTAATCGGCGAGCGGCCCGATGAGGTCGGCGGGAAGGTTGTCGACGCAGAAGAAGCCCGCGTCCTCGAGCGCCTTCAACGCCACGCTCTTGCCCGAGCCCGAGACGCCGGAAAGCAGCACCAGCTGCATCAGTCGGCGATCTCCTCGCCGCGCGCGCCCTGGGTGCGCAGCGCCTCCTCCTGGCGCGCGATGAATTCGCGCGTCGAGTCCAGCCCGCGCGTGATGAGGATGTGGTTGCGCACCGCCGCCTCCACGAGCACCGCGAGGTTGCGGCCCGGGGCGACGCCGAGAGTCACGGTGGGCACCTCGACGCCGAGGATCAGCTGCGTGCCGGAGCGCGTCGCGAGGCGGTTCCTCGGCTCCTGGCCCGCCTCCGGCGCATCGAGGTGCACGATGAGCCTCAGGCTCTTCCTCGGGCGCACCGCGGTCTCGCCGAAGATCGAGCGGATGTTGAGGACGCCCAGCCCGCGCACCTCGAGGAAATCGCGCAGCATCGGCGGGCAGCGGCCCTGGACCACGTCCGGCCCGATCTGCTGCAGCTCGACCACGTCGTCGGCCACGAGGCCGTGGCCGCGGGAGATGAGCTCGAGGGCGAGCTCGCTCTTGCCGATGGACGAGTCGCCCGTGATCAGCACGCCGATCTCGAGCACGTCGAGGAAGACCCCGTGGAGCGTGGTCACCTCGCCCAGCTCCTGCTGCATGTACGGGCGCAGCACGTTGATGACGTG
>JAICTR010000039.1 GCA_025936275.1 Burkholderiales bacterium | reverse complement strand
TTGCGCCTCGGCCGGCGCCTCGGGCTCGGGATGCAGGTTCGCGAACTGGTTGAGCTTCTCCAGCCATCCTTCGGGCAACGGGTCCGGCTTCGAGTAATCGTCGATATAGACGTCGAGCCCATCCATCGGATAGAGCGCCGGGTCGCTGAAGAGCGTCTTCAACGCGCGCCCCTTGAGGGCGGGATCGACCTCGGCGCGCATGAAGGGCGAGAAATCGGAATGCGGCGTGAGCGATTCGAGCGAAGGCAGGGGCTCGGGCGGCGCCGTCGCGGGCGCCGCGGCGGGCGGCACCGGCGAAGCGGCCGGCGGTGCGGCCGGCGGCACGGCGCGCGCTTCGGCCTCGATGGGGCGGCCGGCGCGCGCGTCGATCTTGCGCCGCGACCAGCGCGAGAGGAAGCCGCGATCCTCCTCGCTCATTGCGAGCCCTCCTCGCGGAAGCGCCCTTCCTTGCCGACGAACGAACGGGGCTTGCGCCGCTGCTTCGGCTCCGGACGGTAGTTGAGCTCCACCCAATGCGCCATCCAGCGCGCGAGCTCGGGCCACGCCGGCATGCGCTCCACGCGCTCGCTCGCATCCATCCAGCGCGCGGCCTCGTTGTAGGAAAGCGTCGCCTGGTAGGGATAGGGATCGCCGCTCGCGGGATCGAGGCGCAGCGCGACGAAGACGCTCGGCTCGTCGCTCGTGGCGTTGAGGTAATAGCCCTCGGCCTCGCCGGGAAAGAGCGTGAGCGCGATGCCGGGATGGAGCCAGCGCAGCAGCGCCTCGTCCTCGGCGACGATGCGCGGCACGCCGCCTTCGTCGGGAATCACGCCGACGAGGGACCAGCGATGCGTCTCCCAGCGGCTCTCCACCGCCTGGCGCTCGAGGATCACCGAGATCGTTCGTGTCGGATGCGCGGACATACGAACCACTATAGGCGAATTCGCGCGCATCCACGCATGCTATTCTGGATTTCCCCCGCGATTTCCACGCCGCCATGGCCGCCATGGGCAAGACCGTGATTCCCATCGCCGCATCGCGCGGCGCGCTTCCGATTCCCGAAGCGCGGCGCGACGCGGGCGCGACGCCCGTCGATGCGCTGGGGCGGGCGCTGCGCGATTTGCGGATCTCGGTGACGGATCGCTGCAACTTCCGCTGCACGTACTGCATGCCGAAGGAATCGTTCGGCATGGACCACGAGTTCCTTCCGCACGCGGAGCTCCTGAGCTTCGAGGAGATCGTGCGCATGGCGCGCGTCTTCCACGCGCTCGGCACCGCGAAGATCCGCCTCACCGGCGGCGAGCCGCTGCTGCGCCGCGGCATCGAGCGCCTGGTCGGGATGCTGCGCGAGGCGCTGCCGCAGGTCGACCTCACGCTCACCACCAACGGCTCGGCCCTCAAGGCGAAGGCGCGCGCGCTCGAGGCGGCGGGCCTCGATCGCATCACGGTGAGCCTCGATTCGCTCGACGATGCGACCTTCCGCGCCATGAACGACGTGGACTTTCCCGTGGCGCGCGTGCTCGAGGCGATCGACGAGGCGGCGGCCGCGGGGCTCGCGCCGATCAAGGTCAACATGGTGGTGAAGCGCGGCGTGAACGACCGGCACGTCGTCGAGATGGCGCGGCATTTCCGCGGCAGCGGGCACATCGTGCGCTTCATCGAGTTCATGGACGTGGGCTCGACCAACGGCTGGCGCATGGACGACGTGATCCCGTCGGCCGAGATCGTGCGCCGCATCGACGCGCACTTCCCGCTGGAGCCGGTCGAGCCGGGCTATCGCGGCGAGGTCGCCGAGCGCTGGCGCTACGTCGATGGCGCGGGCGAGATCGGCGTGATCTCCTCGGTGACGCAGGCGTTCTGCTCTGATTGCACGCGCGCGCGGCTTTCCACGGACGGGCGCCTTTACACGTGCCTGTTCGCGCAGCAAGGCTACGACCTGAAGGGGTTGCTGCGCACGGGCGCCGACGATGGCGCGCTCGAGCAGGCGGTGCGCGGCATCTGGCAGCAGCGCACCGACCGCTACTCGGAGATCCGCACCGCGGAGACCGCGAGGGCGCGCAAGGTCGAGATGTCGTACATCGGCGGCTGAAGCGATGGGCTACCGCCCGGTCCTCACGCGCAACGCGCGCCCCGCGACCTACACCGTCGATGCGATCGACGAGACCGGCGCTCGGGTCGCCACGCCGATCGCGGGCGAGCATCCGCTCACGCTCTACGTGGACAAAAGCGAGCTGGTGACCTTGATGACTCTGGGCGCCGCGCCCGAGGCGCTCTCCATCGGGTTCCTGCGCAACCAGCGGCTGGTGGCCTCCCTCGAGCAGATCGTCGCGGTGCAGGTGGACTGGGAAGTGAACGCGGTCGCGGTCACCACGCGCGGCGGGCTCGAGGACCTCGAGGCGAAGACCGCGAAGCGCACCGCCACCACCGGCTGCGGCCAGGGCACGGTGTTCGGCGATCTCATGGCCGACATCGAGTCGATCCGCCTCGAGGATGCGACGCGCATCGACGAGGAATCGCTCTTCGGGCTCCTCAATGCGGTGCGCCTGCACGAATCGATCTACAAGCAGGCGGGCGCGGTGCACGGCTGCGCGCTCGCGAAGGGCGCCGAGATCCTCACCTTCGTCGAGGACGTGGGGCGCCACAACGCGGTGGATGCGATCGCCGGATGGATGTGGCTCGAGGGCATCGACGGCCGCGACAAGACCTTCTACACGACGGGACGCCTCACCTCGGAGATGGTGATCAAGGCGGCGCAGATGCAGGTGCCGGTGCTCGTCTCGCGCTCGGGCCTCACCAAGATGGGCTACGACGTCGCCCGCCAGGTGGGCATCACCATGATCGGGCGCGCGGTGAACCGGCGCTACCTCCTCTTCACCGGCGCCGAGCGCCTGGTGCGATCCGGCGCGGTCGCGGCGGCACGCCGCGCATGAAGCGGATCGAGGTGACCGGCGTCGTGCTCGCCGGCGGCCAGGGAAGCCGCATGGGTGGCGTGGACAAGGGGCTGCAGCCGTTTCGCGGGCGGCCGATGGCGGCGCATGCGGTCGAGCGTTTCGCTCCGCAGGTGGACGAGCTCCTCGTCAACGCCAACCGCAACGTCGAGGAATACGCGCGCTTCGGCCATCGCGTGATCTCGGACGAGATCGCCGGATTCGCCGGCCCCCTCGCGGGCTTCGAGTGGGGGCTTGCCCACGCCGCGGGTGAGCTGGTCGCGACCGTGCCATGCGACTCGCCGTTCCTGCCGCCGGATCTCGTCTCGCGCCTGCGCGGCGCGCTCGAGGCGAACGGCGCGGATCTCGCCGTGGCGAGAACCGGCGATCGATCGCACCCGGTCTTCTGCCTCATGCGCCGCTCGGTGCATGGCTCGCTCGCCGAGTTCCTCGCGCGCGGCGAACGCACGATCGATCGCTGGTACGCGGCGCTGCATGTGGTCGAGGTGCCGTTCGACGACGAGGCCGAAGCGTTCCTCAACATCAACACGCGCGAGGAGCTCGCCGACCTCGAGCCGGGAAAGTGAGCCGTGCCGGCGAAGCTCGGCCGGTCCCGCCCGCCGCTCCCGCGCTTCGCCGTCGCGTGGTTTCCGCGCTTCGCGGGACTCGAAGGGATCGAGGCGTTCCGCGCGCGGCACGACCCGATGGCGGCGCTCATCCCGGCGCACCTCACGCTCGTGTTTCCGTTCGCGACCTCCCTCACGCGCCTGCAGGTGGAGACGCACGTGAAGCGCGTCGCCTCGCGCTGGCCGCCGATCCCGGTCACCTTCCGCGCGGTGCGCATGCACGCCAACGAGTTCGTGTTCCTGACGGCCTCGCGCGGCGCCGAGTCGATCGTCACGCTGCACGACCGCCTCTACAGCCGCTCGTTCCTGCCGTACCTGCGCCGCGAGCTGCCCTACGAGCCGCACATCACGCTCGCGCGCAACGCGCACTTCGAAGCGCTGCAGGCGGCATACGAGGAGGCGCGCGAGACGTTCGGCGCCGAGCTGGGCGACGTGCTGCGCGCCGTGACGCTCCTCTCGGTGGAACGCGACGGTAGAATCGAACGACTGGGCGAGATCGCCCTGCACTCCGCGTGAATCCCATGGCCACCCTCACCATCACCCAGGCTTCCTGCGCCGACGACTACGACCCGAACTCGATGCCGGTGGCGAAGGCGCGCGAGTTCATCCATCGCTTCCTGCAGCCGGTCGATGCCGTGCTGCGCGTGCCGGTGCGTTCCGCGCTGGGACGCGTGCTCGCCGAGGACGTCCTCTCGCCGGTGGATGTGCCCGCGCATCGCAACTCCGCGATGGACGGCTGGGCGATGCGCGGCGCGGACCTGAAGCCCGAAGGCGAGACCACGCTCGAGGAGATCGGCAGCTCCTTCGCCGGGCGCCCGTTCCGCGGCGAGGTGGGTCCCGGGCAATGCGTGCGCATCATGACCGGCGGCGTGGTGCCGCGAGGCGCGGACACCGTGGTGATGCAGGAGCGTGCCCGCGCGAGCGGCAAGTCGGTCAGCTTCGCGCCGGGACAGAAGACCGGGCAGAACGTGCGCGAGGCGGGCGAGGATCTCGCCGCGGGATCGGTCGCGTTGCGGCGCGGGCGCCTGGTGCGCCCCGCCGACCTCGGGCTCATCGCCTCGCTCGGCATCGGCGAGGTGCCCGTGTACCGGGCGCTCCGCGTCGCGTTCTTCTCCACCGGCGACGAGCTGAAATCCATCGGCACGACGCTCGGCGAGGGCGAGATCTACGACTCCAACCGCTACACGCTCTTCGGCATGCTCACGCGCCTCGGCTGCGAGGTGCTCGACATGGGCGTGGTGCGGGACGACCCCAAGCTCCTCGAGCGCGCGTTCCGCGAGGCGGCGGCCGCGGCCGACGTGGTGATCACGAGCGGCGGCGTCTCGGTGGGCGAGGCCGACGTCGTGAAGGACCTGCGGGGACGCCTGGGCGAAGTGGGGTGCTGGAAGATCGCGATGAAGCCCGGACGGCCCCTCGCCTACGGGCGCATCGGGGGCGCGCATTTCTTCGGCCTTCCCGGCAACCCCGTCTCGGTGATGGTCACCTTCTACCAGTTCGTGCGCGAGGCGCTGCTCGCGCTGATGGGCGTGGATCCGGTCGAGCCCGTGCCGACGGTCAGCGCGCGCTGCACCGCGCGGCTCAGGAAAGCGCCGGGACGCACCGAGTTCCAGCGCGGCATCGTCTCGCGCGAGGCGGACGGCACGCTCGCCGTGCGGCCCACCGGCGAGCAGGGTTCGGGCATCCTCAAGTCGATGAGCGAAGCCAACTGCTTCATCATCCTCGGCGATGCGACCGGCAACGTGGAGGCCGGCACGCCCGTGGAAGTGCAGCTCCTCGAGGGCGTGGTGTGAGCACCGCCGCGCTCGATCGGAAAGTGAACGGCTTCGATTTCCTGCGGCAACTGGTCGCGGGCGAGGTGGCGAACATCCCGATCGGCGAGACGCTCGGCTTCCGCGCGGTGCAGGTCGAGCCGGGGCGCATCGTCTTCGCCGGCAAGCCCGAGGCCGCGTCGCTGAACCTGATCGGCACGACCCATGGCGGATGGTCCGCCGCGATCCTGGATACCGCCATGACGCTCGCCGCGCTCACCACGCTCGACGCGCGCCACGATTTCACCACGCTCGACCTCAAGCTGAACTTCCTGCGCCCGATCGCGCCCGGCACCGAGGTGCGCGCCGAAGGCCTGGTGGTGCATGGCGGGCGGCGCATCGCGCTGTGCGAGGGCCGCATCGTGGATGGCGCCGGGAAGCTCCTCGTGCACGGCACCAGCAGCTGCCTCATCCTTCCGCGCGATGCGCCGGAGGCCTCGCCATGAAGCGGCGCGACTTCGTGAAGGTGTGCTCGGCTTCCGCCGCCGGCGTGGCGCTCGCGCCTGCGGCGGGCGGCGCGCCGCTGCCGGTGAAGAGCTACGCGCGCACCCGCCTCGTCGACGAGAAGGGCCGCGCGATCCGGCTCGGCGAGCTCAAGGTCGGCGCGAACTACGTCTTCGATTACCCGTACGCGGCGACGCCGTGCTTCCTGCTGCGCCTCGATCGCGCCGCGCCCGGCGGCGTGGAGCTGCAGACCGAAGCCGGCGCGCGCTATCGATGGGAAGGCGGCGTCGGCACGGAGAAGTCCGTGGTCGCGTATTCGGCGATCTGCGCGCACAAGATGGCCTATCCCACGCGGCAGGTGACCTTCATCGGCTACCGCGAGGCGCCGAGCCCGGTGGCCGGCAAGGGACGCGTCATCACGTGCTGCTCGGATCGCAGCGTCTACGATCCCGCGGCCGGAGCGCGCGTGGTCTCGGGTCCCGCGCCGCAGCCGCTCGCGACGATCCTCCTCGAGCACGAGAAGGCCGCGGACGAGGTGTACGCGGTCGGCACGTTCGGCGGCGAGAAGTTCGACGAGTTCTTCGCCAAGTACGCCTTCCGCCTCGAGCTCGAGATGGGCAACAAGGCGCGCGCCGGCGTCGAGGCGACCACGGTGGTGCTGCCGCTGGAGCGCTACAGCGTGCAGTGGGCGCGCTGCTGACCGCGGCTTCTAAATCGAGAAATCCTCCTCGGTCCCCTTCGCCAGGCGCTCGAGGTCCTCGGCGCGCAGGTGCGGCGCGAGCAGGCGCGCGAATTCCACCGTGTAGCCGCGCAGGTACGCGCCGCGGCGCAGCGCGAGCCGCGTGGTCTGCGCCGGAAAGAGATGGTCGCAATCGAGCGCGACCAGCCCTTCGTCCTTGCCCTTGCGGTATGCGCGCGACGAGATGATGCCCACGCCGAGCCCGAGCCCCACGTAGGACTTGATCACGTCCGAATCGAGCGCGGTGAGCGCGATCTCCGGGTGCAGGCCACGCGCGGCGAAGGCCCGGTCGAGCGCGCTTCGCCCGGCGAACGTCGGATCGTAGGTGACGAGCGGATGCCGCGCGATCGCATCGAGCGTGAGCGGCTTCACGCGCGTGAGCGCGTGGCGCGCGGGCACGACCACGCAGTGGTGCCACTGGTAGCACGGCACCGTGACGAGCTCCGCGTACTGGTCGAGCGCCTCGGTGGCGATGGCCACGTCCGCTTCGCCGGCGATCACCATGCGCGCGAGCTGGTGCGGATTGCCCTGCAGGATCTTGAGCTTCACCTCCGGATAGCGCTTCTTGAACGCGCTCACCGCCTCGGGCAGCGCGTAGCGCGCCTGCGTGTGCGTCGCCGCCACCGCGAGCGCGCCCTTGGCGTGGTGCGCGAACTCCTCGCCCACCGCCCTGAGGTTGGAAAGCTCCGAGAGGATGCGGTCCGCCGCCGCGACGATCTCCCGCCCGGCATCGGTGAGCGAGGTGAAGCGGCGCCCCTGGCGCACGAAGATGGCGACCCCCAGCTCCTCCTCGAGCGCGCGGATCTGCTTCGAGACGCCGGGCTGCGAGGTGTGCAGCGCCTCGGCGGCCTCGGAGACGTTGAGGTTGCGGCGCGCCACCTCGCTCACGTAGCGCAGCTGCTGCAGGTTCATGGGCTCGACCGTAGATTCCCGAGGGTTCTATGAATATCACAAATAAGTATTTTTCAGGAATGTAGCATCGCGGCACCATGGCGCAAAGGAGCCGAGTCCCGCCATGTATCGCTACGACGAGCACGACCGGAAGATCATCGCCGAGCGCGTCGCGCAGTTCCGCGACCAGACGCGCCGCTTCCTCGCCGGGGAGCTCTCCGAGGACGAGTTCCGGCCGCTGCGCCTGCAGAACGGGCTCTACATCCAGCGCCATGCGCCGATGTACCGCATCGCCGTGCCCTACGGCGTGCTCGGCTCGCGGCAGCTGAGGAAGCTCGCGGCGATCACGCGCCGGTACGACCGGAGCTACGGCCACTTCACGACGCGCCACAACCTGCAGCTCAACTGGCCGCGCCTCGAGGACATTCCCGACATCCTCGCCGAGCTGGCCGAGGTGGAGATGCACTCGGTGCAGACCAGCGGCAACGATGTACGCAACATCACCACGGACCACTTCGCGGGCATCGCGGCCGACGAGATCGCCGATCCGCGCCCCTACGCCGAGATCGTGCGGCAATGGGCGAGCTTCCATCCGGAGTTCGCGTACCTGCCGCGCAAGTTCAAGATCGCGGTGAACGCGTCGGCCGAGGATCGCACGGTGTTGAAGCTTCACGACATCGGCCTCGAGCTGCGGCGAAACGATGCGGGCGAGCTGGGCTTCCGCGTGCATGCCGGCGGCGGCATGGGCCGCACGCCGATCCTCGCCGAGGTGATCCGCGACTTCGTGCCGTGGCGCCACGTGCTCACCTACTGCGAGTCCATCCTGCGCGTCTACAACCGCTACGGGCGGCGCGACAACATCTGGAAGGCGCGCATCAAGATCCTCGTGAAGACGCTCGGCGTGGAGGAATTCCGCGCGCGCGTCGAGGAGGACTGGGCCGAGCTGCAGGATTCGCAGAACGTCATCACCGACGCGGAATACGCGCGCGTCGCCGCGCATTTCGCGCCGCCCGCCTACGAGCCGCCCTCCGACGACGACCAGGCCTTCGCCTATGCCGTCGCCTCCGACCGCGCCTTCGCGCGCTGGGTGGGGCGCAACGTCCATGCGCACAAGCGGCCGGGCTACGCCGCGGTCACGCTCTCGCTCAAGCGCGCGGGCACGCCGCCCGGCGACATCACCGCGGACGAGATGGACCTGGTGGCCGACCTCGCGGATCGCTACGGCTTCGGCGAGGTGCGCGTGACGCACGAGCAGAACCTGGTGCTGCCCGACGTGCGCGAGCGCGACCTGCACGACCTCTGGCAGCGCATCCGCGGCGCGCGGCTCGCAACGCCCACCGTCGGGCTCGTCGGCGACATCATCTCCTGCCCGGGCGGCGACCTCTGCTCGCTCGCCAACGCGAAGACGCTGCCGATCGCCGAGGCGCTGCTGCAGCGCTTCGAGGACCTCGACTACCAGCACGACGTCGGCGAGCTCGACCTCAACATCTCCGGCTGCATGAATTCCTGCGGCCACCATCACGTGGGCCACATCGGCATCCTCGGCGTCGACAAGAATGGCAGCGAGTGGTACCAGGTGACGATCGGCGGGCGGCAGGGTCGCGAGGCGGCCCTGGGCCACGTGATCGGGCCCTCGTTCGCCGCGGCGCAGATGCCCGAGGTAGTGGAGAAGCTCATCGCGACCTACCTCGAGCACCGCGTGGACGCCGAGCGCTTCGTCGATACCGTCGAGCGCATCGGCATCGCGCCCTTCAAGACGCGCGTCTACGGCGCCGGGAAGGAGCTCGCCCGTGCCGCATGAGCGCGTGATCCGCCACGGGCGGGTCGAGCCCGACGCGTGGCGCTTCGTGGGCCTCGACGAGGGCGAGGACCTGCAGGCCCTCCCGCACGGCGCGATCGTCGTGCCGCTCGCGGTGTGGAAGGCGCGACGCGATGCGCTCCTCGCGCGCCTCGAGCCCCTCGGCGTGTGGCTGGAGCCTCACGACGAGCCCGGCGAGATCGCGGCCGACCTGCCGCGCCTGGCACTCGTCGCCGTGCGCTTTCCGAAATTCACCGACGGCCGCGGCTACTCCACCGCGTCGCTGCTGCGCCGGCGCTACCGCTACGCGGGCGAGCTGCGCGCCTTCGGCGACATCGGCCGCGACCAGCTCTTCTACCTCGCGCGCGTGGGATTCGATTCCTATCGCCTGCCCGAGCATCGCGATCCGGAGGCGGCGCTCGCCGCGTTCGGCGATTTCTCGCTGCGCTACCAGGGAAGCGTCGACGACCCGGTGCCGCTCTTCCGCAAGCGCGCGGCCGTGGAGGTGCGCCATGGGTAAGGTGTATCTCGTGGGCGCCGGCCCCGGCGCGCCGGATCTCCTCACGCTGCGCGCCGCGCGGCTGCTGGAATCGGCCGACATCGTGCTGCACGACGCGCTGGTGCATCCGCAAACGCTCGCGCTGGCGCGCCACGCGCGGCTCGTGGATGTCGGCAAGCGCTACGGCAAGGTGTCCACCGAGCAGCGCTTCATCCATCGCGTGATGGTGCAGGCCGCGCGCCGCTACGCGACCGTGGTGCGCCTGAAGGGCGGCGACCCGATGCTCTTCGGGCGCGCGCAGGAAGAGCTCGATGCGCTCGCCGAAGCGGGCGTCGAAGCGGAGGTGGTGCCGGGCGTGACCTCGGCGCTCGCCGCCGCCGCGAGCCTCCAGGTTTCGCTCACGCGTCGCGGCGTGGCGCGCAGCGTCGCGTTCCTCACGCCGCGCGTGGGACGCGGCGAGAGCGAGGGCGACTGGCTCGCCGTGGCGCTCGCCGCCGATACCGCCGCGCTCTACATGGCCGCGGGGGCCGCGCCGCGCATCGCGGCCGCGCTGGTCGAAGGCGGCAAGGCGCCCGAGACGCCGGTCGCCTTCATCGAGAACGCGAGCCTCGCGGACGAGCGGCGCCGCTTCACGACGCTGGGCGCGCTGCTCGCCGCCGAACCGCAAGCCTTCGCCGGTCCCGTGATGATGCTGGTGGGCGAGGCGCTGCGCGAGCGCGCGGGCGTCCACGCTTCCCCGGATTCCGTTTCCCTGAAAACCGCCTGACCCACCATGAGCAGCCCCGACAAATACACCATCGAGACCCTCACCCACGTGAAGCCCTGGACGGAGAGCCTCTTCTCCTTCCGCACCACGCGCGACCGCGGCTATCGCTTCGTGCCCGGCCAGTTCGCGCGCCTCGGCGTGCGCGCCCCCGAGGGCGACGTCGTGTGGCGCGCGTATTCGATCGCTTCGTCTCCGTATGACGAGCACCTCGAGTTCTTCTCGGTGGTGGTGCCGGGCGGCGCGTTCACCAGCCGGCTCTCGAAGCTGCGCGAGGGCGACGAGATCCTCGTCGAGCGCAAGAGCTACGGCTTCCTCACCACCGACCGCTTCGAGGCGGGCCGCGACCTGTGGATGCTCGCGACCGGCACCGGGCTCGCGCCCTTCCTCTCGATCCTGCACGACCTCGCGACCTGGGAGAGCTACGACAACCTGGTGCTGGTGCAGAGCGTGCGCACGCAGCCGGAGCTCGCCTACGAGGACCTGATCCGCGGCTTCGAGTCGAGCGAGTACTACGCCGAGCTCGCCCACAAGCTGCGCTACGCGCGGATCGTGACTCGCGAGCCGGTGCCGGGGACGCTGCGCGACCGCGTGACCAAGCTCCTCGCCAACGGCGTGCTCGAGGAGAACATCGGCTTGAGGCTCGACCACGAGCGCTCGCGCATCATGCTGTGCGGCAATCCCGAGATGGTGGAGGACTCGCGCAAGCTCCTCATCGAGCGCGGCTTCCGGCTCTCGCGCCGCGGCGAGCCGGGTCATCTCGCGGTGGAGAACTACTGGTGAGCGCGATCGGCTCCCGGACGGCGGCGAAATCCGCGGCGCCCGCGCACGTCGCGCCGCTGCCGGAGCGCAACGACCCCCGCTCGATCCTTGCCCGCGCCGCGCAACGGGCGCGCGACGGCTCGCTCGCGTATGCCGGCGCGGTCACGCCGCGCGAAGCGTGGCTCCTGCAGCGCCTGGGCGCCGCGACGATCGTCGACGTGCGTACGCGGCCCGAATGGGAGCTCGTGGGCCATGTGCCCGGCGCTCCGCTGGTCGAATGGCGCCGCTACGGCGAGCAGCAGGCGAGCGCGGATTTCATCGCCCAGCTCGACAACCTCGCCGCGCGCGACGAGCCGCTGCTTTTCCTCTGCCGCAGCGGCGTTCGCTCGCACCACGCGGCGCAGGCCGCGGCGGCGGCCGGCTTCACGCACGCCTACAACATCCTCGAGGGCTTCGAGGGCGACATCGACAGCGAGCGGCGCCGCGG